>JBHIVS010000011.1:0-21142 GCA_041987885.1 Pseudobdellovibrionaceae bacterium
ACCGAGTTTGAGAAAATGAAAAAGATTTGTGAAAACTTGGCAAAGACTAAAAAAACCAGCGCCTAAAATAATATAAAATAAAGAATTCAAAATAAAAAAGAGACCTCGGGGTCTCTTTTTTATTTCTTGGCTTAGTCTTTTTAGTTTTTAATGAGTGTATTCTTCAACTCTAGTTTTGTACTGAGGAAGATTTGAATTCAACCCAAGTGCATTCCCATATGAACCTGACTTTCCATCTAAAGCGTCTTGCGCCTCTATGCCATTTTCAGCTCGGCCACTGTCGACAACTTTACAGTCTACTACTTTTCTTATGACTCCACCGATTCCGGCAGGAATACTATTTCCTTTTCTTCCGCCAGATCCGCCCTTTCCTGGACGGCTTAACATATGAACACTAAAGTCTTCATAGTCACCTTGGACATTAACGATAAATAACTGGGAATCACTGCCATTCATTCCATCTTGGCCATTACTACCGGCAATACCGTCTTTGCCTTTTTGAGCTTTAGAATTTTCTTTCACTCTACATTGAGGAGGAGAATTTCTATCTGGCCCCTTACCTCCAGCAATAAATGATGCGCTAATATTTGCATCAGCTCCGTTACGGGATCCCTTGCTTGTATCAATAGCGTCTTCACCATCGAGGCCATCTTTACCATCAAGACCAATACTATTGATAAGTAACTGCCCAGAGGCTTGCTTCAATACTTTAATTTCAACTGTTCCAGGGGTAGATTCGTGCTCAGAGCGCATATCTTGGATATTTTCATATGTCATAATATGTGCACTTTGCAAAACCCCTTGGTCACTGACAATATTTTTGGGATCTAATTGCAAAACAGAAGTAACAATTAATAATTTAGATTTCCCAGTAATAATTGTTCCATTTTCAGTGATACGAATTCGTGCGTATTGTAATTCTCTTGCCTCTGGATAGTATACGGAGTCTATAACCAAATCGTCGGGTGCTTCAATTTGAAGCGGAAGCATAGAAATTTCATTACCCAAGTCATTCATCGCAGTCAAAACAACTCGAGTTAAACTTCCAGAAGCAACTATAAATTCATAGCCTTCCGAGCGAGATAAAATACCCTTTACCACATCATTCACTTGAATTTTTACTTTTGGAATTGAAGACGGCCATTTCAAAATAAGTCTGTATTTTCCGATTTCTTCGGGGAGAAAAGAATAACTAACATTCTCCTTAGTTAGCTCCCCTTTTTCAGATTGCTCCTGCAATACCTCAATAACTTTTTGAGTATTCTCTCGTTTTTCTTTCTCAACATCGTCTTCTCTAAAAGCACAAGAAACCATCGTCGAAGTTACGAGAGCTAATAAAAATAATGGAAATAGTTTAGAGATCTTTGAATCCATAGGTTCATGTTTATACCCTATAGAGGAGAATTCTCGTAATTACATATAAAGGCTTATAAAAATGTTAAGACTGTCTAGAAAATAGACACTCACAACGGTCCAATCTACATTCCTTTGTGTTTAATTTTCTTCGCATCCAGGATCTTTTTAATTTGTTCTCTCTTGTCGCCTTGGATTTCGATCATGCCAAACTTATCCCCCATGACATGGGTTCCGCCGACACCACACTTGGCTTTAAGCTCTTTGGTCAAATTTTTAAGGTATTCTTCATTTTTCGGAAAACCATCCAAAACAGTGACAGTTTTTCCACCACGGCCATTTTTTTCTAAACGAAATTTTACAACTAATTGATTCTCATCAACGAATTCTTGAGCAACACACTTGCAGTCACTTTTTAACTTACTACACTTTACGCACTTAATCTGATCTTTAGGGTCATCACTATAGACAACTCTGATATTACTCATAATTTTTCCTTGGGCCATACTTGCCAGCGGAACGCTAATTTGCCTCTACCACATGTATACACGACATCAAATCCTGAGTCAGTTAGAACTTAAGGTTTGTTATTACCCTCAGGAAGTTTATCCGACGCAGGCGCTGGCCCATCCAAAGTAAGCTTATGAGCAGAATATTCCTTACCATCAAATCTAAAAAGATGATGGACGTTTTCCATAACAGTAATGATATTCACGGGACGATTCCAAACTTTGAAGACATTTTTTAATGTTTCACTCATAAAATCTGGTTGCATGTCGATACCTTCATGCAAATGCTTTAAAAGCAATTCACCACGATTTTCAAAATTTGCGTCTTCGACATGGATAATAGGCTGACCAAAGTTCGTCATTTGAAATAACAGCTTAGCTTTAATGGCTTTAAAGTCTGCTGTGTCTACTTCAAATTTATTTGTTTTCTCATTAAATTTATAGACAAACATTTTATTGCGAACACAAAAATCTTCCGTCAGAAATTGATCAATGAAAGTAACGTCGTTACACACTTTACGAACTTCAAAAATCTTTTCCATTCCTAGATTCAATTTTTTGTTCCAATTTTTTCTTTCACGAACATCATCACACTCGTCCCATTCACGGCCAAAACGACCTTTATTCCAACGATCTTCGATATCGCGCATAAGCTCTATACCTACTTTATAGGGATTGTAACCATTTGGTGCCATCGACATAACACCAGCATGCTTATCTGCGAAATCAATGATTTCAGAATCCTTTAAAATTTTAGTCGTCATTAGCTTTGCATGCCAGTAAGAAGCCCAACCCTCATTCATGGTTTTAGTCATACCTTGAGGAGAAAAATAATAGGCTTCATTACGAATAATCGCCATCACGTCTTGTTGCCAATCTGACAACGGCGCATGGTGAATAAAGAAGTTTAAAATATCTCTCTCCGGTGACTGAGGAAATTTACTGTGTCTTTGATTAACCGTTTCTTCGTATTTTCTCTTTTGCTCTGCCACATAATCCGGAGGATTAATGTAGTTACGCATATAATCTCTCTCAACATGCAACAGGGGAACTCCCCTGGAAGGCGCACTGGCTGCGGGTTTAACCACAGACTTTTCCACATACGGAGAATGTCGGTCGATCAAATTTTCTAGAGATAAGCAAACGTCAATAAAAGCTTCAACCGTTTCTTGTCCATAACGGTCCATATATCTGCGAATACGAGTGGCATGATTTGCCATCTCATCCATCATTTTACGATTTGTTTTTGAAAACCAAATGTTATTTTTAAAAAAATCACAGTGCCCATATACGTGGGCCATCACGAGCTTTTGATCCATCATGGAATTTCCATCCATCAGATAGGCATAACAAGGATCTGTATTGATCACCATTTCATAAATTTTTGATAGGCCATATTCATAACTCTTAGAAAGGTGTTCATACTCCATCCCAAATTTCCAATGGGGATAACGAACCGGAAAACCACCATAGGCAGCAATTTGACTGATTTGATCATAACTTACGATCTCAAAGATTGTTTCAAAACAATCTAATCCTGCCTCTTTGGCAAATTGAGCAATTCTTTTTCTTTCTACTTCTAATTCCGGTGGAAGATTTGCCATGGGTTATTTCCCCTTACCTAAGAAATCCTTGATTGAGCCTAAAATCGCGTCTCGATTTTCAATTTTGCTAAGTGTGATTCTGTCGTCCCCAGAAAATTCTTTTTCCAAATCTTTAAAGAACTGACCACTTCCGTATTTACTTTCAACCTGTCCGTAAGAAAACACGTTACACTTTTGCATAAAGTAATCTCTTAAAAGATCCAAGCATACTTTGGTGTCTTCACCAGACCAATTATCCCCGTCACTAAAATGAAATGGATATATATTCCATTCGGCCGCTGGATAATCTTTTTCAATAATTTGTTGGCAGAGTTTATAGGCAGAACTAATTAAAGTTCCCCCTGACTCAGAAGTTCTAAAAAAAGTATCCTCGTCCACTTCTTTTGCTGTGGCATCGTGTATGATAAAACGAGTTTCTAAACCTTTATAATGTTTCTTTAACCACATATTGATCCAGAAACTTTCAAGACGAACGATTTCCTTTTGCTCATCACCCATACTACCAGACACGTCCATCATATAGATAACAACGGCCTGAGTTTGTGGACTTTGAACTTTTTTAAAGGACTTATACTGCATGTCCCTACGAATAGGTAATACGATGGGTTCTTCTGCATTATAAGAACCACTGCCCACTAAACGTTTTAATGCTTTTTTATAAGAAGATTTAAAGTGACGAAGCCCCTCGGGTCCGACCGGAGCAAGGCCCGTAAATTTCGTCTTTTCACTTTCAATATTTTTTCCACCACGAGGCTCGATGAATGGCAATTGTAATTTTTCACCCAAAATATTTGCCAACTCATCCATTGTCATTTCAACTTCAAGTGCATGCTCTCCAGGGCCTTCACCAGCTTGTCCTGCTCCTTCGCCTTCTTGAGGATTCCCAACATCTTGCCCAGGTTGACCTTCCCCCTGACCGACGCCGCCTTGTTGTTTAGCGCCGTAGCGGAAATTAGGAATATCAATCCTTGGCATAGGAATCTTAATGAGGTCGTTTTCTCGACGCCCCATAAGCTCCCCTTGGGACACATATTTTTTTAGATCTTCTTTAATGCGTCCTCGGATTATTTCCTTAAACCTGTTGTGATCTTCTTTAATAGACATTAGCTATTCTTTACATCCCCACGGGCGAAAATACTTGCAACATAGTGAAGCACATCTGTTGCCGATATTTCATCGTACCCGAAGTCCTTGATGAGACGGGTTTTAACAATATCAATCTTTTCTTGCGTGTCTTTGTTCGCGACATTACTTACAAGAGTCGTTAATTTAATACTGTCTTTCTGGTCTTCAAAAAGTTTCAACTCAATCGCCTTATGCAGACGTTCGTTCATTTTGAAATTAAACTTTTTACCCTCTAGGGCCAAGGCGCCAATATAATTCATAATCTCGCGACGGAAATCGTCTTTACGAGACTCTGGAATCTCAATTTTTTCTTCAATAGAACGCATCAATCTCTCATCAGGTTCTTCATCATGCCCTGTGAACTGATTGCGCACTTTTTCTCTTTGGGTATAGGCTTTTACATTATCAATATAATTTGCACAAAGTCTCTGCATCGCACCTTCGTCGGCACTGATAGCTTGTTGAACTTCTGCTTTGATAATTTCTTCGTATTCGTGAATAACCACGCCTAACAACTCGCGATACTCATTTTTCAATTCTTCATTAGCAATCAAAGAATGACTCTTTAATCCTGACTCTAATTCTTTAAACACCATGAATGGATTTACAGAACCCTTATTCGAAGACTGAGCTGCCACTAAGGCATTGGATAGTTTATCTTGAATATAACGAGCCGAAATACCATCAAGTCCTTCGCGGTGAGTTTCTTTACGTAGCTCACGAACATTGTCTTCAGTATAACTAGCCAATGTTTTACCATTGTATAATTTTAGTTTTTGCAACCTTGTTAGATTGGCTTTTTTCGGTTTTTCTAAACGAGTTAGAATTGCCCACATCGCAGCCATTTCAACCGTATGAGGCGCAATACTAATGCCTCTTACTTTTTGAGAGTTAAAATCACGCTTATAGATATTCACCTCATCACGTAATCTTGTGATATAAGGAATATCAATTTTTACCGTACGGTCACGAAGAGCTTCCATAAATTCGTTATCTTGCAAACGACGATATTCTGGTTCATTCGTATGTCCGATAATAACTTCATCGATATGAGTTTGAGCAAACTTTTTAGGTTTAACTCTGTGCTCTTGGGAAGCACCTAGCAGATCATACAAAAATGCCACATCAAGTTTTAAAACCTCGACGAATTCTATCAATCCACGATTGGCGACATTGAATTCCCCGTCAAAGTTAAATGCACGTGGATCTGAATCAGATCCATATTCAGCAATCTTACGATAATTGATATCGCCTGTTAATTCTGTAGAGTCTTGATTCTTTTCATCTTTCGGCTGGAAAGTACCGATACCGACGCGATCGGCTTCAGAGATAAATAATCTTTTCACACGCACATGCGATAGAACTTTTATCAAATCTCCGTCGTATCTTTCCATAAGATGCTTAAAAATAAATCTTGATGGTGGAGAAAGCTCCCCATCAACATGAACTCTATAAGTTCCCTCTTGGCCTTTGTTGATGCTGTCATAGACAGAGGATCTTAATTCTTCTGGAATTAATAACAATGGTTCTTCATTCATCGGCGAAGGAAAAACTTTTACGCCTTTTCCTAAAAGACCATCTAATTCTAATTTTTCATCAATCCATTCAAAAGTGTACATAGCACCTTGCTGTTGATGAGAATATCTTTCTAAGCCTTTTTTCAGGAGTCGGCAGATTGTGGACTTGGCACTTCCTACGGGTCCGTGCAATAAGATCACACGCTTTTCAGTTCCGTATCCAAGAGAAGCTGCTTTTAAAACATTCACAAGCTTCATCAGTTGAACATCAAGTCCAAATACTGCGTCTTTGCCATTTGTGTGAACATCGTCAAAGAATTTATAGCGGATGACTTCTTTTTTAAAGTCGACATAGTGTTCAATGCCTTCTTCAACGATCATGTCATACATACGTTGATAGGCATTGCGAGTGATCTTGGGATTGGCCTTTACCAGATCTAGATACTCATCAAAAGTGCCACTCCAGTGTTCTTTTAACAGCGTATTCGAGTTGTTAAAATTTGCGACTATTGAACGTAAATCTATCTTAGAGGCCATGCTCGCTCCCCCTTGGGTAGTTTTGCTAAGATCCACTACTTAGATTATGAACCATTACTGGACGGTTAACGAGCGATTAATTTTTTTAATTTATTTTTACTTCTCTATAACCATTGGGAACTTTTAAATTAAAAATCTCTGGTTTAGGCTGAAAACTCGTATCAGGTGCCTCTAAAACCCAGATCATCTCAAAATTTGGTGATAGAATTCTGACTTTTTTACGACCATCTTCTCTAGAAACATACTGGACTTGAGTCTTGCTGTCTTTATTCTCACAGGATTTTAACAAGCCCGATTCATTTTGAGAACAAGTCCAACCTTTACCTCGTATCGGAGATTCAAAGGCAATATTAGACAAATTCATAGGATGTATAGATATTCCTAATACCTTCGAAAAGGCATTGTCAGAATTTCTACCATTATAAAATCTTTTCTTAGGATACACGACATAGGAAATTTGCTCTGGGTCCATCACTACGCTGGCCACTTGATAACCAAGAGTCGCAGAGACTTCCATGCGCAAATTTTTATTCTTTACAGCATACATATCAATACTGACTGTTTGTTCTTTGTTTCTTTTTAAGTCCTTGATCTGCGCCTTAGTTTCCCAAGAAGCAGAATCCGACAACTCAATAGACTTTAACTGCTTACTGGCGCAGCCCAGAAAAAAGAAATGGGAACAAACTAATAAAAATATATATTTCATCTTGATTCTCATTCCATTAGCATAGGGAAATGAATTTAATTAAACAAGTCTTCAATGAAGTTAAAATCGAATTTAGAAAATCTTTTTTAATTGGATCTCTAACTCTTGCAACCATGTATATTTGCAATCTTATACCTGTAATTTCCGCTTATTTAATGGGAATTTGTTTTCTCATCTTTGCTTTTACTTATTACTTAAGTGTTCATAAAAAAGAAAATTTATCTCTCCAAAAATTTAAATCTGTTTCTGTTCCCATTGCTCTAGGCGCTGCGTTTCTAATTCCCTCAGTCTTTATGATGGGAACGGGAATGAGCCTAGTTAATAACTCCAGCAGTAATTTTTCCATGGCATCACTTGGGTTGGTTCTTTTTTTATTTAGCATCTATTTTTTAGTCTGCTCTTATGTCGCATTAATTATTACAACCACAGAAAATAAAAACTTTTTGAAATCATTAGACGATGCCTTCAAGCTCAGCACTAAAAAGTTCGTTGCATATTTCTGGATATGTTTTGGATTTGCTTCAGCTTTTGCATTAGCTAGTTTTTTATTTTACGTCGGAATGGCCGTGCTTTTTCCATTATTTTTCAGTGCCATCTGCATTCTTCTAGATTCAAAAATAAAAGAGACCTCTAATTGAGGTCTCTTTTATAGAATTATTTTTAATACTTTTTATTGTTCTGTAACTAAGGCCGCCGCTGGTAAGCGACCTTCCGGTCTGAATTCCTGATGTTCAATGGCAGTGATTTTGTTTTTAATCTCACCTGCTTTTTTCAAATCAGTTTCCAACTCTGCTGCACGCTTATACATTTGCTTGGCTTTTGCGAGCATAGATTTTTTATAATAAGCATCTCCAAGATGTTCGGCGATAATACTTACACTTGGTTGTTTTTTTACTGCAACTTCTAAGTACTTAATTGCGTCTACATACTTATCTTGTTTGTATAAAACCCAACCCAAAGTATCTAAAATATAACCGTCCTGCGGATCACTCTCTAAAGCTTTTCTTGCAAGCTTTTCTGCTTCTGGTAAGTTTTCACCCATTTCTGCCCAAGTGAACGCTAGATAATTCATTCCTTGAGTATGAGTCGGTTCAATCTCAAGAACCTTTTTCATATCACTAACAACTTGTTCTTTTTTACCCAACTTGTCATACACAGTTCCGCGATAAAATAAAAGCTGAGCACTGTCTGGATACTTAATAACTGCTTTTTTCAAAACTTCTAAAGCACCTTTGGTATCTTTGTTTTCATCTAACAAAGAAGCGTAGATTCCGTACAGCTGAGGGCTTTCCGCTTTCTTTTGAATACCTTGTGATGCCACTTCAATACCTTCGCTATAACGACCCAATTCTTTAAGAATATATGCCGAATGGACCACAGACTCTGTATAAAAAGTACTTCCAGCAGGAATCTTTTTATATTCTACCAACGCTTTTTCAAATTTCTTAGTCTCTTCATAAACCGCTGCTAAATAAAATCTCACTTTATCTGACTCTGGGGCATCTCTTAGAATATCTGCAAGTTTTGCTTCTGCTTGATCATATTTTTTTTGCTCAATAAAAATCATCGCCATTTTTAAACGAATAGCCAACGGTTCATTGCTACTTGCTTCCATCACTTCAAGCTGAGTATATGCTTGATCATAGTTTCCTTGCTCAATAAAGACTTGCGCCAATACTTCTGCAATACGTGGATTCGGAGTTTGTTCTTTCTGGAAATTTCTATAAAGCTCAATTGCTTTTGCTTCTTGTTTTTGTCTTGAGTAAATCACACCTAAAGACAAAACTGCATCTGCAAAGTTAGGTCTAACTTCTAGAGATTTTTTAAAACTCTTCTCTGCTTCGCCATAATATTTTGCATCAGCCTGTTCCAAACGAACTCGACCCATATAATAGTAAGCTAAATGAGGTGATGGATAGTCGGTGCTCTTAGCAAGACGACTAAAGTAATGAATCGCCTTATCTGGTTTTGATTGCTCAGAATACAAAGCACCTAGATATAAAAGAGATTCAAAATTTTCTGGAGAAAGCTTCAACGAAGTTTGATAAGCCTCATCAGCTTTGTCATAAAGCTTCATAGACGAATAAAGACCACCCAACAAAATGTGCGCATCGGCGTTTTTTGGATCTTTTTTTACAGCTTCTTTAACTTGATCTAAAGCCTCTGTAGCCATGCCTTGTTTTAGATACTCCCCCGCCAAACGCAAGTGAACGGTCGGAGATTTTTGATCATAAATAAGGACCATTTTGAAAGCTTCTAGAGCTTTTAATGAATTGCCCTCAAGCGCATAAGCCTCTCCCATCGCAAAATGGTAGTCAGCTTGCGTTTGCAGGTAAACAGGATCTAGAGATCCTTTATCATCGATAGCTACTGAAGAAGGAGCAAAGGATGCCGGCGCTCTGTTGCGATCATTGTAAGAAGATTCAAAATAAGGAGCTTTGTCACTTTCTTGAACAGAGCTCGTGGCACACGCAGTGAGAGAGAGAATTACTGCACTTAAAGTCGCCGCCTTTGTATATGAATACATTTGTTCTCCTTGGTCACAAGGCTGATCGGCTACTTATACAAGGTTCTTGATGCGACTTGTTGTTTAGCAATAAAGAATGCGACTTTAATCTGGTCCCATTCAGGACTTTTTAATCCTGAATAGGCATAATGACGCCGATATCATCGTTTATAAAACGGGTCCTTTCTGAAATATTTGAAGCTGAATAAAGTTCAGAATGGCTATCATCCACTCCGTTTTCGCCCTTTGACCATACAATCAATAGAGACCTCTTTGGCCCCTTTGTAGATTCATGAACTTTGTAAGAGTAAGGCTGGCCCCAAGGGTCTAGACCAATAACCCCTTCTTTTTTAAAAACATCCTCAACGGGGGTGGACGTCGAAGCTATCCCACGGGCCTGAACCTCAATCGGACTGGCCGTAGGGGCCATTGTGGACCGGTAATTTTGTAAAATTTGATATCCAACAACCTCAGCCTTCTGTTTGGCAGTTCCTTTTTTACCCAGCTTTGACGCCGAATCCCACGGAGTCAGGGCAACAAACACCGACAACCCCACTAGCGCTAACACTAGAAGGAGCCCTGAGGACTTAAACTGTTGATTTTCTTTATTTTTCATTAAATTTCATCCAACTTTTTTATACAGACCTTCATCTTGTCGGACGTTTGTTTTCAGTACTTTAGGCCTTAGTTATGACTTTTTTATAAAAACAAAGAATGATTTAAAATTTAGCTGACGCCTGTAGTCTTTTTTTTCCTGGGAGCAGAACTTGACAAGGGGTGGCGGTGGCGATAGGTTGCGCCCATCTGGACAGGCACACCGAATCAATTTTGAATTGGAGGCCTTCTAGACTTTGGGGAAATTTTCAAATTGGGAGGCACTTTTGATCAACCAAAACGAAACAATGACAACTAAGCCAAATTCTAAAGTTAAAATCATCAAGCGTTATCAAAACCGCAAATTGTACGACACTCAACAAAGCTGCTATGTAACTTTAGACGATATCGCTAAAATGATCCGCGCTAACGAAGAAGTAATGGTTATCGACAATAAGTCTAAAAACGATATCACTGCTGCTACTTTGACTCAGATTATTTTCGAAGCTGAGAAAAAAGCATCTCAATATGCTCCACTTTTCACTCTTCGCGAAATCATTCAAAATGGCAACGGTAGCATTTCTGGTTACCTAGCTAAACTTGGAGCTTTCCCTCAAGATTATATGACTAAACAACAAGTTAACACTGTTGTTGAAAATACTTCTGCGGACAGCAACAAACAAAATATCGAAAACAGAGTTGTTTCAGCGGCTACTCGCTACAACACTGATACTACTGCAAAAGTTGCAGCTGAGAAGGCAACTGTTCTTCCTGGTTTACAACAAGACGAAGAGACTCCAAACCTTCCAGGTATGTCTCTTTTAAATAACTAATTTTTAAATTTAGTTATTTTCCTAAGGCTCCTCAAATCCTCTTATTCGTAAGTGGATGATGAAGGGGCCTTTTTTTATTCTCTGCTCGGTTTTTTAATACTATTTTTTAGATCAAACTTCTCATAAAGAGTTTTTTAGATTTTTGAGTTATTTTAGTGTTCTCCACACCACAAAACTTTTTTGATCAGCTTTCACATCAATCGTTTTCGTAAGCACTTCACCCGTCTGAGTCATACTTCCACTCAGACCCTCAAGATGAATTTCGTGCTTACCCGCAGGAAGGGAAACTCGAATCATCTGAATAGTTTGAGGCATTAAACTCCACTGCCTAAGATCTGCTCTCTCGCTCAACAACATTCCAATTTGTGAAACTGCTCCCAACAATTCGTTCTTTTGACGAATTTGCTCAGAAACTACAAGCTTGGTCGCCAAGGCCGCGGTTCTTTTTGCAACTAAAATACCTTGGTCTTCAAGTAAAGTTTCAACCGCAGCCCTTTCAACATTATAAATAACTTTCGAAGTCAGCTGTTGTGAACTTCCTTCAATATTTAAACGAACTTTAGAAGTTAAACTTGGAACAGATCTAAACATCGGCAATGAAGCACTTTGAGGATTTTGAACTTTTTCAGGCCCCCATCCCTGTTGCACAAGAATAATCGCTTCGCCTCTTTTGCGATCATACCAATGAGGATTTTCTTTTACATAGGGGAACTTTGTTTTCCATTGCTTATAAGCATCATCGCGTCTGGATAATTTTGCTGAACGAATAAGGTCTTCTTCAATTCCAGCAATATTGGAAGAAATTTTATAGGCTTCATTGTAAGCAATATAGGCGTCGTCATATCTTTTATCTGCTTCCCAAATGATTGCAGAAAGATATTTGCTGAACGGATTTAATTCATACTGTTTTTTTTCATCAGCGCGATATTTCTGATATTTGTCATTAATTCTACGAGCTTCAACCATCGCACTATCTAAATCACCCAAAGACAGAAAATTCATCGCCAGATAAGCATTGATAAATACTTTCTCAAAAGTATCACCTTTATATTGAACAAATTCCTCACTCATCAATAAGGAATTGGTTACATTAGAAATCGAATGATAGTCTAATTGATCTGCAAGTTTATCTGCTTTTATGAAGGAGCGATTGCTCTCTTGAATTTGCCCCGCAATTTGCAAAGCAGAGGCATAATCCAATAAATATGCTAATTGATCTTTTGACTCTTCAAGGGCAGGAGCTTTAATAGTTTCCAAAGCTTTTTGGTATTGGCCCGCCACCAAATCCGCGCGCACAGGGGCTAAGCGAGATTGATAAGTCGCACATCCAGTAGCCGAAAATAGAAAAAGGCCCAAAACAATTTTGAGCCCTTTGCTTTGATTAAACATTTAAATTAAAGTCCAATCGTTTTCTTTTTAAATGTTTTACGGATCTGTTTGTAATCAGACCACGCAATGACATTTGTTTTTAAGTTTGTCAGATTCAAAGTCAATTTGTAGTAGACTGTTTTTTCTTTACCAACTTCTTGAACAATTGAATCTAAGCGACCATTGATAATAAAATCAGCACCCACTTGATCCCCTGGTCCTTTTTTTGTAGAACCAGAAACCATTCCAGAGTTTTGGTACTGATATTCTGCCGCAACGTCCTCACGAGCTTCTTTGTCGATAAAAGAAACACTTCCTGATTTCATTAACTCTACACGAAGCATATCCATGATACTTTGAGTATCAATGTGTTCACTTGTTTTATTTTGCAATCCCGTCACCATAACTACAGGCTCAGTTTTCGCCGTAGCAATAACTTTTGCAGAACCCATGCTTTTCACTAAATCTGCAACGGCTTTTTGCATATCTGTTTCAGACCATTGATCATTTAAAAGATTTGTTCTTTGAACATCGTCGTAATCGCCTTTAACAAAAGCCTTAGGGCCACAAGATGTAATCACTAGAGAAAGCAAACACACTGGAAGTAACAATATACGTTTCATTACACGACCTCATTTCGTCTTTTACTAATACTATTTGAATTGGTTGGCTAAAGGCAACGGTAATTACATATCCGATTTTAGGTCGCCCAATCTTAAGATCGGATTTTTACTTGTAAAAACAAGAATTTAAACCACTCACAACTGTTGCATCGCAACTCGATATGATAGTTAGCAACAGCAATATCGCCTTCGATCTTTTAAAAAAGAACTTCAATCCTTATCAAGAGGAAGTCTTTGTTATTTGTTTAGATTCACAACTCAGACTCCTAGGATATGAAATGATTTTTAAAGGTACAGTCGATAGTTGCTTATTTCATGCACGGGATATTTTTCGATATGCGATTTCTAAAAATGCCCATAGCCTCATAATTGCACACAACCATCCAAGTTTAAAAACGTTACCCTCGACTGCTGATAAAAAAATCACGCGTAAACTCATTAAAATAGCTCAGCTACTAGAGATACCTCTTTTAGATCATATTATTTTTTGTCCGCTGGAATTTTACAGCATGTCAGAAAAAAAGAGAACTATTGTGCCCCAGAGCTAAGGCCACGCTGAGGAGAATTTTGATAACCCGATCCACTGCCTTGGCGAATAGGGCGCACTGAAATCACCGTTGATAGGTCGGTGCTTAATTTAACTTCCCAACCGCCTCGTCTAGCATTTTCAACAAACTGCTGAGCATAAGCGATTTTTTCTTGTTCTTCCATTTCACGATCTATCTGCTGATGATACATTTCATTTTGAATAGCCTCCGCCGGAGACCCAATCTCTGCATGTCCTCTCACTCGTCCTAACTCTCGAGCCACTTCAGCTCCAGAGTTATCATAGGAAAGATCGAGATGATTTGAGTTTTCATACCTTTCTTGCTGAGAAGGACGGTAGGATTTTGCAACGCTTGCAGAGTTTTCAATTTCCATTTTTTTACGACGGAGCTCCATTTGTTCATTCGTACTTAACAAATGTTGATTCACTCTTTTTTCATATTCTGCAGATTTTACTTTAGATGCTGCTTTGGCATGCTCAGTTTTTTCAGGACCACTTGTAAAGTACAAATAAATCAATGCTCCCGCGCCAATAAATAGCAGCAATGCCATTAAAAGTGATTTGTCTTTATTTTGATCTGCCTGAGGAGGTCCACCCATAAAAAACTTATCGGAGAACCGCAGATATACTGAAGACTAAAAGGTGTCTGTCTATATATCTGCATGCAATGCTTGCAGACACAGGGATTAGCAGCTTTTCTTATTTTGAGACGGTTTTGATATTCTTTTCTTTTTCTTTGACCGGTGGGAAGACCGGTAAAATCACAATAAATTCAGTTCCTACACCAGCCTGAGACCTTGCTTGAATTTCTCCGCCGTGGTTTTGGATAATTCCATAGGAAATACTCAAACCAAGACCTGTTCCCTGTCCCACGCCTTTTGTTGTAAAGAAGGGATCAAAAATCTTATCAAGCGTGTCAGCACTCATACCTTTTCCACTATCTTGAATCGAAATTTGTACAAAGCCTCTTTTGTCTTTGCTCCCCTTAAATTCTTTTACTGGAGTTGTGGTGATCCAAATATTTCCTTGTCCCTCAATTGCTTGAGCTGCATTCGACAAAATATTCATAAATACTTGATTTATCTGACTCGCATAACATTGAATATGCGGAACTGGTTCGTACTTTTTATGAATCGTAATTCTATTTTTGATTTCACCTTGCAACAAATTCAGTGTCGTATCTAAAGATTGATGTAAATCAATTTCTTGAAGTTTAGCTTCTTCCAAACGAGAGAAATTTCTAAGACCTAAAACAATGTCACGTGTCCTGCGTGCGCCATCCTGACAAGACGCCACAAGCTTAGGTAAGTCTTGGACAATATAATCAAATTCAAACTCTGCCTTTTTAGACTCTAAATCTTTAGGAGATGTTTCTGCTATATTAACAAGCTCTATAAGCTTATCTGAGTACTCTTTCAGGTAGTTCATATTACTGTAAATAAATCCAATCGGATTATTCAATTCATGCGCAACACCTGCCACCAATTGACCTAAACTTACCATTTTTGCAGAGTGAACTAATTTTGTTTGAGTTTCTTTAAGTTCTTTATTTGCATTTTCTAATTCACTGATTTTTTTTCTTAAATCAGCTCTGGCGCTCCAGATTTTTTTACTCATATCATTGAATGACTCTGTTAAAAGACCAATTTCAGTATCATTTTTTACGGGAATTGTGACAGCTTGCTCTTGGGATTCAAAAGATTGCAAAGCCTGCACCAAATCATAAAGAGGTTTTAAAACCCAACTTGAAGTTACCCAGATCATTAAAATCAAAAGCAGAACCACAGCTCCTACAACCATCAAAAAAGTCATATTTACATTTTTTAAAACTGCTTGAGCTTCAACTTTGGATGCCCCAAGAGCGACATAAAATCGTGTAATACCCCAATCAACAGGATATAATAAAAATCCATAGGGTTTTCCACGCACTGTTAAGTCAAAAAATGGCTCTGCGCCTGCTCCAAAATATTTTTTAAAGAAGTTCTTTTTGTACAAATAGAAGTCATCATGGCTGGCAACAACAGGGATACCGGCTTCAGAAAATAATACGACTTCAAGTTTTAAACGATTTTTTAAACGAGAAACAAATAATTTATTTAAATCAGTGATCTGCTCAACATAACCAACAACTCGTCCGTTGCGAGTTTTAATTTTTGAAATCAAAACTAAATTAATCTTTTTTTTGTCTGTGAATTCTGCCAAGACAACTTCATTTGAAGTCTTTAAGCTGTCCATATATTTTGCAGATAAAAAAATCGCATTCTTTGTCGGCATAAACTGCCTAAGCTGTGACTTTTCATCTTTGAAAACGGAGGTCAACATTCGGCCTTCGCGACTAAATACTGTCCAACTAGATATATTGTCTCTTTGAATAAGCTCTTGGCCAATGCTTGAAAGCGTCTGACGATCGTTCTGAGAGGTGTGATAAACTAAGCTAGGATCTTGAATAGATCTATCTCTAGATTGTTTTAAATAATTTAATTGATCGTTAATTAGAACTTCAATTTCTCGCGCATTGCCACTAAGCCTTTGCGACAATTCATAGTCGATGGCTTTTTCATATTTCATCATCGAGTACACGGTGACAAAGGCCAATGGAACTACGGAAAATAAAACGAACCAAATCGAAATGATTGTACGCAATGATCTTTTAGGTTTGCGTCTGAGAGGTCTCACTTTGATTTTTCATCCACATTAAAAATCAGACGGATAATACCATCAGGCATCACCCGCGAATGTTTTTCTTTGGAAAATTTTGGAGTCCCATAGGTAGACAAAAAAGTCAGAAGCTCCGTGTAGCGAGCCTCAGGAATCGTAAAGTGATAGTACAATGAATTCTCTGTTTTTTTCCAACCCAACTCGACAGATCCAGCTTTTCGGCCCCCCAAGGCTTCAATTTTTTCTGTGATCTTAGGTTCGACAGCCTCAATATTTGTAATAGAGATAGTACCTCGATACAAATAACCAACTCCGGAAGTTCCCATCGGCAATGCCGGAGAATTTACAACCTTTTCATCCAGAACTACTGGAGAACTAGGCGGCACGGCAGGCTTATTAGCCTCTGCAACTACAGTCGAAGCCTCCGGAGCTTTCTTCAACTCAGGAGTTTTTACTGTTTCAGCAAGAACTTTCACGCTTCCTGCTACCGCTGGAGTCGTTTGATTTGCTGCTCCTGAAGGAGGAGAAACTTGTTCTGTTTTTTCATTTTTTACAATCGCTGTTTCTGGAGCTTTTACACCTTCGTCCACAAAGGCCGGAGCATCCTCTTCAATTTCGGCAGTTTTTTCTTTAGTGATTTCTGCTAAAGTATATTCCTTTGCTCCCCAGTTACTCATAGTTTGCAGAGATTTTTCCCAAGGGATCGACAGCAAAATAACTACAATTACAAAAATCACAATTAAAGCTTCTAAACCCCACTTCACACCTTGGGGCCATTTTTCAAAGTGGGTTTTCTTCAACAAAACAGTCAGATAGTTTTTCGATTCAGAAATGTATTCTATAATCGGTAAAGAAACATTTGTACCAGCTAATAATTCAGCATAAGCCTGTCCTGATTGAATGCCCTCTAGATCTAATTGAGCTTCTTTTGAACTTTTTAAATGCTCTTCAACGGCTTTTTTACGCTCTTCATCCAACGAAGCAGATAAGTAATCATACAAAAACTCGTGCCCAATAAAGGGAGTCATCTCTCTTTGATTTTTTTTCGAATAAGGAATTTGGGAATCGTTAGACACCACGAACTCCTGTCTTTTGAACCATGGAACCTAGCTTGCGCAATGATCGGGCTAATCGATAGCGGACAGTACCGGCTGTAATACCAATTCCTAATGAAATATCTTTTTCGGAGATACCTAAAATTTTTGTCCAAATAACAGAAAGAAGTTCCTCTTCAGAAACATTTTTTTGAAACTCTAACCAAGGCCCAATACTAACACCTTCAGGTAAAATCCAACCGGATTCTGCGGAGGTATTTGAAATACCCCTTTGGACTTTGGTCTTGTACTTGTTCCAAACTCGGTGAGTAGCTGCGACAAGCACAGCATCGGGAGATAATTGAGAATTTCTAGACCTGATTGTATGACTTAAGACTAGGGCTTCAGAGGCAGCATCCTGTGCTTTTTGATCATCAAGAAAAGCAAAATAGAAAAATAAAGCTAAAGAACGAACGGAACTCTCTGTCATTATCACCTTCGGAAACCAGAGTGGGCGTGTATTTCATTCATCCCACTCTTGCCTTGTGATTATTCTAATCGACAGTTAGCTGTCTGAAAAGATCCAGTTGATCAAGAACTTTACCAGACCCCATTACTACACAGCTAAGTGGGTCTTCGGCGATAGAAACTGGAAGTCCAGTTCTCTCTCTTAAAAGTACATCTAAATTAGCTAACAAAGCTCCACCACCAGTTAAAACGATACCATTATCAACGATATCAGAAGCTAACTCAGGAGGTGTTTTTTCAAGGGCTGTTCTTACCGCATCTACAACTTCAGAAAGAGGGTCCATCAAAGCATCATTCACTTGAGACGACGTGATCTCGATTGTTTTCGGAGCACCCGCAACTAAGTCACGACCTTTGATTTCCATCGAACGTTCCTCTTCAAAAGGATACGCATTTCCAATTTGGATTTTAATATTTTCAGCAGTTCTTTCACCGATCAAAAGATTAAACTGACGACGAACATAGTTAACAATCGCTTCGTCAAATTTATCGCCAGCAACTTTGATTGATTTACAGTAAACAATACCACCCAAAGAGATAACCGCGACACCTGTCGTACCGCCACCCATATCAACAACCATACTTCCAGATGGTTCTGTGATTGGAAGACCAGCCCCGATAGCTGCTGCCATTGGTTCTTCGATCAAGTAAACCTCACGAGCACCTGCAGATTGAGCAGCTTCTTTAACTGCACGTTTTTCAACCTGAGTAATTCCGTAAGGAACACAAATAATAATTCTTGGGCGGATGAAAGATTTTTTATCGCCTAAAGATTTACCGATAAAATATTTCAACATAGATTGCGTCACTTCAAAGTCAGCGATAACACCGTCTTTGATAGGTCTGATTGCAACAATACTTCCAGGAGTTCTTCCTAGCATGTCCTTGGCTTCTTTACCGACAGCAAGAACGCGATTGTGCATACCTCTATAATTTTTTTGGACTGCAACTACAGATGGTTCATCGAGAATGATACCGCGGCCTTTTACATAAACGAGAGTGTTTGCCGTGCCTAAGTCAATGGCTATATCATTGGAAAAATAATCTTGAACTTTGTCAAAAAAACTCATGCTGAATCTCACTTTTGTGAAATAACTAAATGGGGCTATTTTCGATCTAAGTCTAGATTCTATGAAAATCAGAGTCAATGCAGATATTTAGCCCATTTTTCAGTGCTTATTTTGACGCAGGTGCGCAGATTATCAAAATGTTTTTTCCAGTCTTTGGATTTTTGAAACCCAGTTCTAGCCCTTCAGTCACAGTGGACTCTGCCTTTGCAGAGTAGTGAGTGTCAAAGCGAGCCATCAAAACTTCGATCTTAGAAGCAGACTCTGAGCCCGCATTTTTTACTCTGACAACGACCTTTTCTCCAGATTTTCCATCATAGAGAGCTTGTTGAACTACGGTTTCCTTAAGATCAACATCGACAATTTTCTTTTCCTGAACGTCGTTTTCAAAGTCCACCAGAATTCCACAACGCACTTTACTAGGATTCTCAAACTTAGTAGCGAGTTTGATATGAGTCTGACAAGTTACTTGGGTATCCTGACGTGATTCAGAATTCAACATCGTCAAGCTCACTTTAGATCCAGCTCGAGCTCTTAGCGAAAACTCCGATTTATCCTCTGTAAGAGTTATAATTTTGAGCTCATTGGTCTTTACCGAATCATTTTTTAATAGCTGTAAACTCATATCAGCTTTTTCAATACCTGGATTAATATCAAATTTTTGATTTTTCGATTCTAACCAATCCAAAGAAAATGATTTTTCGATATCCTTTGTATCAGCCAAACTTTTTTTCGACGACGTCACACATACAGCCGAATGATCCCCTTTAGCAAGAAGACTGACTGTATCAGCCTTAACGGAGGTCATAACAACACAAAGATCTTCAAAATGATTTAGTCGTTCTTTTCTAGCACACCCTTCATTCACATCATCATCAAGCAAAGCATTACAAAGCTTTTCTTTTGATTCAAATTTTAGCAGTGGAGTTTCACAGGTTTCACCGCGAAGTTTATAGGTAAGCTTTTTTAAATTTACAGAATCTAAATTTTCAACGTCTAAAGTGCTGAAAGAATTTTTGCTAATATTTCCCGAACAAGCAGTCATAGCTATCGCAACAGCCCCCGCCCAAAGAATTTTTGCAATTTGTTGACTCACTTTAGCCTCCGAAGTTTTAGCGGCCCATTCCACCCCCTCTAACACTTCAAAGACTTTGCCAGTTCAAATCAAAAAGAGGGGATCTTCATCCCCTCTTTTGTGAATAACCATCTATTTTTGAGACATTTTACGGCATCATCCAAGCCAAATCCTGTTCGATAAACTTTTTTAGCTTATCCGCCTGCCCTAAAGCTTCTTCTTGGCTCCAGAGCAATTTAATTTTGAAGACTTCGATAACTTCGTCCAAAACCCCCATACCATGATCTTTTTCTGACAGATAAAGAGGTGTTCTTCGACAATAAAAGTCGACAAGATCCATACACATTGCCTTATCAATGGCGTGAGCCGCTTCATACTGCCAGTATGTTAATCCTTTGGGATAATCTTGGAGAATAAACTTTGCTTCCATTCCATATCGCTCCGCTAACTTTAAAGCATCGGCTTCTGAAATTTCAAAATCTCTTGCCCATTGATAATGCTCGACAATCGCTTGATGATAAAGATCTGTCGTCGCCATTGAATTCAAAGCCTTTGCCGTATTTGCTTTTGAAAACTTCATCTGCTCATCGAATTCAAAAAACTTCAGAGCCGCATCAACAGTTTGCTCACACATCAAACGATATGTCGTATATTTGCCACCAGCAACAAAAGTGACCCCGCGCTTGTCAGAAAAGATCGTGTGTTCTCGACTTGTTTTTCCTTCGCTATCTGATTCATCTTTAACTAGAGGTCTTATGCCTGCGTAACTTGCAATAATGTCTTCTTTTTTTATTTTTGCATTCGGAAAATAATGGTCAGTAATATCTAACAGATAATTTACATCGTCTTGAGTAACGGATACGTCTTTAGGATTTCCTTTAAAATCTGTATCCGTAGTTCCGATAATAATCATTTCATGTCTTGGAATACCAAAAACAATGCGATTACCCTTTTCAGC
>JBHIVS010000012.1:0-20659 GCA_041987885.1 Pseudobdellovibrionaceae bacterium
CCTAAGGTCTAGATGTGGGATAAATTATGGAAACAAAAAATTACATTACACCAGCAGGTCTAGTTAAGTTGCGAGACGAGTATCATCAGTTAATGCATGTCGAGAGACCTAAGTTAGTGGAAACAGTAGCTTGGGCCGCGAGTAACGGAGATCGTTCGGAAAATGCGGACTATCAGTATGGAAAAAGACGTCTACGCGAAATTGATAAAAGAGTTCGTTTTCTCACTAAGAGAATTGAAGACGCCGAGGTCGTCGATCCGAAAGCTATGAGTGGCGAAAAGGTTTTGTTTAGCGCTACAGTGACTTTATTGGATGAAGATGAGGTTGAGTTTGTTTATCAAATCGTGGGGGAAGATGAGCTAGACCCTAAGGCCGGTAAAATCTCTTGGAAAAGTCCAGTTGCGAAAGCTTTGTTGGGAAAAAAAATAGGTGATGAAGTTAAAGTGATCCGTCCTTCGGGGGAAATCTTTATGACGATTGAAAATGTTGAGTATAAATAATGAGTCTCGAATTCAATCTTTTATCTTGTGAGCCGGCTTCTTATTTGAAAAATGGTCATGCGCAAACCATCGTAGCACATTTAACTAGTCCAAAGTCGTATATGATACCTCAAGATCGGTTTCGAGTTTCCTTAGAGGGGAATGACTATCTTCAGGGGCACTACTTTCAAGGAACCAACGATTATGTCATTTGTTCTTTTCATGGATTGTCAGGAGATTGGACCTCCGATTATATGCAGTACGTGGCTGAAATGGGGTTGAAAAACTCTTGTCATGTGATTCTATGGAATCATCGTGGGGCTGGTGAAGCTCCTATGAGTAAAAAACCTTATAATTCTGGAAGCGTCGAAGATGTTGGAGAAGCTTTAAGTTATACTCGTAAAAAATTCCCAAGTAAAAAAATAATTCTGGTAGGTTTTTCTCTCAGTGGAAATATTGCTTTAGCGATGGCTGGGGGGTATAAAAAACAAGAACCAGCTGATATTACTATATCAATAAATGCTCCTATTGATCTTTTAGATTCATCTTTGAGACTTAAAAATGGAGTCAATCGTTTATACGATTTGAGATTTGTAAAAAGACTATCTGCGATGGTGAAGGATCAGGTCTCTGTACCTAAATTTGCCAGTCTGTGGGATTTTGATGAAATATACACAGCTCCAGCATCTGGTTTTAAAAATCGAGAACATTATTATAGTGAATGCTCTTCTATTCAGTATTTGGGAAATATTCAGACGCCGACAATTATGTTAACTGCTGAAGATGATCCATTTGTGAGTATTCATAATTATCGAAAAATACCTGTAAATCCTTATATATATTTTCATGCAGAAAAGCATGGTGGGCATATGGGATATCTTTCTAGAAATTTAAAAAATTACCAGTACCGTTGGTTGAAATACTATTTAGACCAAATTTTTCAACAGAGTGTTCAAGGAACTTTCCTAAAAGGTGGGAACGTATGAAAAGACAATTTAAACTGGCATCAATCTTCACACTGATTATTCTTAGTCAGAATTCATTTGCTCAGCTGGAAAAAATAGATCTGTCCACAGCCCTTTCTAAAAAACATACAATTGATCTTTATAATCCGAAGTTATTGTCGCAGCAAAAAAATGTAGATGCTCTTAGTAAAATGAAGTTTCATGAAATTCATTTACAATGGACTGAGTGCTCTAGCTTTGGTGACAAGTTATTTGATAGTCACAAAGATATACAGGGCTGGATAGCAAGAGCTTGGCTGCATTGTTTGTCCGAAGAACAAAAGAAAACTAATAATACTGTAAAAATTGAAAAAGCTTTACAAAAAATTGATCAGAGATGGGCCTCTATTGCCAATGGTCCTTGGATTGTTGATTTGAACGATTTATTTTTTTCTTTAAAAATGTCATTGGCAGAAAAAAATCAGCAATCAAAAAAGTATAATCTTTCTTTGCAGCAGGCTGAATCATTAATGGTTGAAAAATTCCCACTTACTTCTGAGCAAAATTATAAACTATACGATTTTGCTGGGGATCTATATCAACAAATTGGAAAAAATGAACAGGCACTTTATCTTTGGCAAAGAGCCTATGCGCTTCGTAAAGTAGCCGCTTTGAGTGATAAAATAAAAAAAGCAAAAGGTGAATCCATTCCGGTTGCTGCAACGTCTGTTAATAATGACATGCAAGGGGATGATGTTGAATTAGGTAAGCGTATCGAAAGAGCTTTGAGTGGTGGAGACTCTGTTTCTGCGATTAAAGATATTGTCGAATTAATGAATAAATATCCAGGATCTGTGGTTTCGAAGAAATATGCGACGAAACCTTTGGAACTTTATAATTCTCTTTCAGGATTAGCAGCAAAAAAAGGCCTTACTGAAATGAGTAAGGCACATTTTTCGAAAGTACTTCCATGGGTGGAAGTACTTCATCAGAGGGCTGATTATTCTGGAGCTCTTTTTTTAGTAGATGATTTAATAAAAAAATCTGAAGGATCTGATGATTTAACAAAAATGCTTTGGATTGCCGGAAGATCTGCACATTTTATAGGGGACTATGAAATAGCTCTGCATTACTTTCAAGCTTTGATAGATGGTCATCAAGGGACTGATGAGTCCTTAGAAGCTTATTTTCGTTCGGGGTTAATCTATCTTCGAAAAAGTGAGCCATCATCTGCGGTTAGTTTTTTTGATAAGCTTTTGGTTAAAGGTGATAGTCGATATGATCTATCAGCACGTTATTGGTTGTATCGTGCTTTGGCTTTGAATAAGTCTGATCGTGCTAAAGATGTCGCAAATCAGTTGATCGATAAATATCCTTATTCATATTACGGATTAAAGTTAGCGGCCGAGGCAAATGGTGGTAAAGCAGATTTCCGAGTGACCAAGGAAAAGTTGCCTGTATTGGATACTGATTTTTTTATTACAGGTGACCGTAAAAGCTCTTGGAATAGGTTTAAAAAATTGTCTCAGTATGGTTGGGTGGGCGAAGCTCAGAGTGAACTATCAAGTGTCGTATTGCCAGACGAGCCTTTGAAAATGATCGCTTGGGCAAATGTATTAAGTGCACATCAACAGTATGTAACAGCAATTCGTTTGATTAATGCGGCTATGGAGCAAGCTCCGGAATTGCGTCGCAAAGAGTTTATGGAGGCAGGTTTCCCTAACGCATTTGCTAGTGTTTTCAAAGCAGAGGGGGACCGTTATCAGTTAGATTCTGTTTTGTTAAAGAGCCTAACTCGTCAAGAGAGTGCTTTTAATTTAAGCGCGATATCCAGAGCAAGTGCAATGGGACTTATGCAAATGATTCCTGGGACTGCTAAAGAAGTTGCTCAAAAAATGGGCCTTAAAATCACGATTCCTGAAGATATGTACCGACCAGAAGTGAATATCCCGATGGGGACCTTTTATATAAATCAGATGATCGAGCAGTTTAGTGGGAATGTGCCATTTGCTTTGGCAGCCTATAACGCAGGACCTTCGCGCTTTAAAATATGGATGCAAGCTAGGACTGAAGTCCAGTCTTTGCAAAAGGAAACTTCTCAAGATCCTTTGTCAGAATTATGGTTTGATGAAGTTCCTTGGAGAGAGACTAGCTTTTATGTTAAAGCGATTCTAAGAAATTCAATCATTTACAAGATGATGGATAGTGGACCGTATGAACTTAAGGCTAATTTCTGGCAAGAATTTGTTAAGAAAAAATCAAAGTAGGTGTCTTGTTGTATTGTAAAAGCACAGTAATCTCTGTAGCCTAAGGTAAGTCCCGAAGTTAGTTTTGGAGGATATCCATGAAGAAATTTACAACCTTGAGTTTGGTTCTAGCCATGTTGACGGCTGGGTGTTCTCATTTAACTCCGCAAACAGATTCTGTAGCTTCAGAAGATGTGAGCGAATACAGCGAAGGCGAAATGAAGGACATTGGTTCGTTTCGTTTGTCCGATCCTGAAGGACCAAAGTTAGAGGACAGAGAGTTAAATACAATTCCTACTGAAGTTAATGAACATGTTGAAAAGTGGATTGCTTATTTCCAAGGCAGAGGTCGTCCTCATATGGAAAGATACTTAGCAAGATCTACTCGTTATGAAAAACTAATGAAAAAAGTTTTACGCGATAATGGATTGCCTGAAGATCTTTTTTATATCGCTTTAATTGAGTCTGGTTTTTCATCACATGCGACTTCTCATGCATCAGCGGTTGGTTACTGGCAGTTTATCCGTGGAACGGGTAAAAGATATGGCCTAGACATTAATGCCTTTGTTGATGAGCGTAGAGATCCGGTTTTTGCGACTCAAGCAGCCGCAGAATATTTTAAAGGTCTATACAGTGTATTCGGTTCTTGGTATTTGGCGATGGCTTCTTATAACGTCGGTGAAAATCGTGTTAAAAGAGAAGTTATGAACCATTACACTCGCGATTTTTGGGAGCTAGCTCGTAAAAAACGTCTTCCAAGAGAAACAGTTGAGTACGTTCCTAAATTTATCGCTGCAAAAATGATCGGTAAGAATCCTGAAAAATATGGTTTCGTAGATTTAGATTATTTACCGCCAATCGAGTTTGATCATATTTCTTTAAATCAACCTGTGAATTTAAGGTTGATGGCAGAAAAATTAGGATTGAATTACGAAGACTTCAAAGCTTTGAATCCTAAATATAAAGGTGAAGTCGCAACTCTTAAAAAGAATGGCGATCTAACTTTAAGAGTTCCTCCAGGAATGACTGAACAGTCTATTATTGCTGCAAATGAAAGTATCGTGACGGATGTTAAGTTTATTGCTGACGCTGGCGATACTCAAACTTATAAAATTCGCCGTGGTGATACATTGAGTACGGTGGCTCGTCGATACAGAACGACAGTTGCTTATATTCGTGATCTTAATGACCTTCCGAAAAGAAAGCCATTAAAAGTCGGCATGAGAATTCAAGTACCAGATAGAACTCCAGTAAAAGATCGTCCACAAACAGTTCAATCTGTAGCTAAAAACTCTGGTAAAGCTCGTGTTGTACAAGTTGGCGATGGACGTTTTCATATTGTTCAATCAGGTGACTCATTGTTTTCTATTGCAAAACAATATTCGACAACGGTGAGTGAGTTGCAAAGATTAAACAATATGAAGAGAAAATCAGTTCTTCGTATCGGCATGAAAATTAAAATCCCAGGTGAAACTAGCTCTGCGGTTGCAAAAAACTCTAAGCAGTTAGTTGTAAAAGGTAAGTCCGTTAAAACTGTGGGCGCTAAAAAAGGCAAAGCCAACAAAACTGTTCACGTAGTTCGTCGCGGAGAAAATCTTTCTCGAATTGCAGCAAAATATAATGTGGCAGTTTCTGATTTAAAAGAAAAAAACAATATCCGTAATCCAGCTTCTCTTCATGTTGGGGCACGTATTGTGATTCCTGAAATTCTTCAAAGATAATTTCAATGAATACTCAAAAATAAAGACTTCTCGCACCAGAATATACGGCAGTGCGAGTGGCTTTGTTAATGATCAATTCTATTTCTATCTATGGCTAATTGTAATTCCTAAAATAGCCTTTTTAATTTTCATAATCGAAATATTGCTAGTAGGTACTCCGGTTCCATCTCGTATTTCCCAACGTTTTCCTTGGTAAAAATAATAGAGATAGTCTTGGATGTTTTCTTCAGTAATTTTGGGATGATTATGGGCATTGGCTCTGAGGTCCCTTAGAAGATCTGCATTAAAGGCCAAGGTTGTAATCGCAGCTGCTTTGGCGTCTTTAAGATCACTTTTGTCGATGCCATAGGTATCAATGATGACATCAGGAATTCTTTTAATTTGTGTAGGTCCTCTGCTATTTCTATCGGTATTGAGGCCATTGCCTTTGGCGACAGAAACAATATAAGGAGCCATTTCTTTAATTTTGTATTTCCAGTTTTTACCAAAATTAGTTTCCGGTGACATTACTCCATAAGAAAATTCAACCAGCATATTGTAGTCATCGTTATCGATTTTTAACAGGCGCATTAATTGAGATTTTTCCTCTTGAAGGGTTTGTAAGAAAGTTTTAGTGAAGTCTGTTCCTGATTTTTCATTGATAGTGATTTCGTCAGCTTCCTTAGAAGTGGGGCTATAGTTGTTCGCAGGTCTGTTCTTATAGGTTTTTGCGGCATTAAAAATAATACGTTTGTTTTTAATTCTAAATTTATGCTTTTGTTGCTCTGTCGGTAAAACATAAACAGTTGTACCCGTGTTGAAAGAAATATTTCCAGTATAGACTTTATAAACTGTTCTATTGCTCTCAGCCATTAGGTAGTGGTCATCATTATTAAATGAATAATAAGCATAGATACCAGAACCGCCCTTGTCGATTTCGTCTCCAGAAATAGTTTGTACAGAGACTGTTTCAATCAGATTACCTCTGCTATCGAACGACATCAGTGCTTTGCGGTTTTTATCAACAACAGCAAAGGGACTTGCCCCATATCTTTTGTGAAAGGTGATAATAGTCCCTAAACTTGATGAACTTTGGTTAAAGCCAGTTTTAATATTTTTATAGGAACTATAGTCTTCAAGATCTTTGGACTGAAACGAGGCTTGGGTAAAGTATCCTTTGTGATTATTAAAGGAAACCTCATTTGCAAATGCCCAATGAGGTTGCGAGGTAAAAAGTAGACTCAAAGACACTAGTATTTGGGGTGCTAAATTTTTCATATTTTTATGGGGAGCAATTTAAGTGCCTTTTGAGAGCTAGCTGGTGGCAGTTGAACTCTATAAATCGTCTAAAATTAAGACATTTGCCCCTTAGGGGCATTTCGAGATTGACCTATAGCCCGTGAGGGAGTTAGTTCCAAGTTATGGCGACAATTACAAAATCAATGGCTCAAAGTTTAAAAACAATTCCACCTTCTAATGAACTTGGATTTGGCAAATATTTTACCGATCACATGTTTATCGCAAAATACAAAGAGGGACTGGGTTGGTATGAAAAGAGCATTGTTCCCTATGGACCATTGAGCATTGATCCAAGTGCTTCGGTTTTACATTATGGGCAAGCTCTTTTTGAAGGCTTGAAAGCTTACCGTCAAACCGATGGGCAAGTCGCTTTTTTCAGACCAGAGTATAATCAAAAAAGAATGGCTGACGGGGCAGAGAGACTTTGCTTGCAGGCTCCTCCTTTGGATCTTTTTATGGAAGGTCTTAATGAGCTTGTTAAGGTAGATGAGAGATGGGTTCCTAGTGAACCGAATACGTCTTTATATATCCGTCCTACTTTAATTGGGGCCGAAGGATTTTTAGGAGTTCGTCCTTCTAAGGAAACAATATTTTTTATTATTTTGTCTCCGGTAGGGGCTTATTATTCTGGTGGATTTAAGCCTGTTAAAATTTGGTGTGAAGAAAAGCATCTAAGAGCAGCCCCTGGCGGGTTAGGGAATACGAAGGCGGGTGCAAATTATGCGGCGTCTTTAAAGGCCGGGGAAGAAGCTAAAAAGAATGGCTATTCTCAAGTTTTGTGGCTGGATGTTGAGCACAAGGGTATCGAAGAAGTTGGTACAATGAATGTGTTCTTTGTTTTCAAAGATGAAGTTGTAACTCCAGCGCTAGAGGGAACTATTCTTGCTGGTGGCACCAGAGATTCTGTCATTCAGCTTTTGAAACATAAAGGTAAAAAAATCGTAGAGAGAAAAATCACTATTACGGAAGTTATCGATCGTTTAAATCAAGGTGATTTATTAGAGATGTTTGGAACAGGAACTGCGGCAGTTATTTCTCCGGTAGGTGCTTTGAATTATAAAAATCAAGAGCATGTCATTAACGGAGGAAATACTGGGAGTCTTAGTGTTGAGTTATTCAATGATATTGTGGGAATTCAATCTGGAAAAATTAAAGATGAGTTCGGCTGGATAGTTAAACTAAAATAGAAAAAAGCCACTTAGGTGGCTTTTTTTATGTCATTAGAAAATTCACTCAAGAGAAAATTTTAAATTTATTCTTTCTAATTAAATAAAGACGACTCGCAAAAAAAACCAGCGAGGAATCTTCAATGATAACTCGCCAGTTAAGGGGAATGAAACCAATCCGTGTATGTATTTCCTTCCATATGCACACCTCTGAATTCCTCAGGTGACTCATGACCTTTGGTAGCTGGCTAGCGTGGCATTGCACCGACACCCCTTTAGCTTTGCGTCCCAGCATTTCTACTGGTTTGCCTTGAGGCAAAGGAAGGATCTAAATCCAATTGAGTATAACCCTAGGAACCTCCTTTGAGTTATAAAGATCCATCCAATTCGTCATTTTTAAAGAGGGACGAACTTACCTCTCAGGTTTTTAAAACCCTAAACCGCAACTTCACTTATAAGTATCATCATGATGAATAAAGTATTTCATCTGTGCCTCCTTCGCTGGCCCATTAAGCGTTCACTTACTCGAAGGTAAGTCTCACAGGCCTATCGGCTTCAACAAAATCAGGATATTTCACCTAATTTTTTTTTTCTAGAGGAGGGCATTCGATTCTCAAAATACGTCGCAATCACGTTTCATTGTGGGAGAAGCGGGCTTTTTTTGTTTTTTGCTGAGACGTTTTTTCTCGAAATAGAGGTTTCAAAATCCTCCGACAGTCCTCGCGTTCGCCACCCCGAAGGGGTGTGCGGCTGTGGAAGTCGGATTTTGAAGCCTCTATTTCGAGAAAAAAGAATCTGGATTTAAAAAAAAGACCTTCCCACTGCTTGCGCGTGGGGGAGGAGGGGAGTTTTTTTTGGGGAGGAGGAGAATTTTTTTTGAGGTTTATTTTTTTAAACCTTTGTTGGCTACTAGGTTTGCCATTTCTTTGTTGTTAGTTTTTGTGAAATTTTCTTCGACGCTTTTTTGATTTTCTAAGGGTTGGTTTTGGCTGACTTTAAATTTGCCTTTGATTGTTTTGATTTTTATTTCTATTCCGACCAATGCGTTTAGTTGACCAAGGATATAATCCTCGGGGGCGTCGGTGACTTTCCAAGGTTCTGTTGAGCCAGATTCTTGTTGCTCTGTAAGATCAGTAATTTGTTGAAGTATCCATCGAGGATCATCAATCACAGTTACATCACCGGTTACTTGCACCATTGTGTAGTTCCAAGTGGGAACGGCTTTTCCATGGATTTTTTTCGTTACATAAAAATTCGGAGAAACATAGCTTTGGGGGCCATTAAAAATTAATAGAAAATTTGCTCCTGATTTTAATCTTTCAATTTGCGCATTCATTTTAGCGAAATGACATCGAAGAGTTCCTTTTTCCCCGACAGCATGAAAACTCATAGGAATTAAATCAGCAACAATACCTTCAGAGTTAGAAGTGATAATCGTAGCCAATGGATAGGTCTGAATAAACTCATGAAGTGATTCGGTACGATTTTCAGAAAAATAAGAGGGACAATACATAAGGCCTCCCAAAAGCGAATCTAAGGTATCCTGACAAACAGGCGGGCGAAGCCACGCCAACGCCAAAGATCTATGTAGGGATCGGGGGAAGATATATCTCCTTAAACCCGACTTCCGCAGCCGCCACTCCCAGCGGGAGGGCGAACGCGAGGACTGTCGGAGGGTTTAAGGAGATATATCTTCTCCCGAGACCCTCCAAAGAACTTCTAGTTCAAATACTCTTGGACTTCTTTGGCGAGAGCCATAAAGGCTTGAGCCTCTGCTCCTGAAGGATTCGCCTCAACGATAGGAATACCAGCTTCACAAGCCATTCCTACTGAAGGATTGAAAGGAATTTGTCCAAGCTTATTCATGCCTTTTGAGTCTGCATAAGCATCGATTTCACCCTTGGGGAAAAGTTGCATTTTTTCGCCATTTGCTGGGTTGATCATATAAGCCATGTTTTCAACGATACCTAAAATAGGAACGTTTACACGAGCAAACATATCGACTGCCTTTTTCATGTCTACAAGAGCTACGTTTTGTGGAGTTGATACCATCAAGGCCCCAGCCACAGGAACTTTTTGTGACAGGGTTAATTGGATATCCCCAGTTCCTGGAGGCAAGTCGACAACTAGATAGTCTAACTCACCCCAGTTAACGTCTCTTAGGAATTGATCCATGGCTTTAAAAAGCATTGGACCACGCCAAACAACGGCAGAGCCTTCTTCGATGAGAAAGCCGATGCTCATAAGTTTAACCCCATAACGAACAATGGGTTCAAGTTGATTTGTCTCAGGATTGATATGTGGCTTTTGGGCCATAGTGCCTAACATGCGAGGAATACTCGGTCCGTAGATATCTGCATCTAAAAGACCTACTTTCGCATTTTTTCCAAGAGCTAACGCAAGGTTAGTAGCAACGGTGCTTTTTCCAACGCCACCTTTACCAGAACTTACGGCAATAATATGTTTCACTCCGGGAATTCCGGTCTGTTTCTCAAAGGGATTTTGTCCAGCCATGTAGGTGACTCCTTGATAATTAGATTCAACCAACCAATAATAGAACTTCAATGAATAGCCAAGACTTTTTAAAATTGATTCTGATCGTTACTGTAGCTTTTGTAGCTTGGTATCTCCATTCCTTTAAAGGCGGCAAAAAACCGACTCAATTGAACCTGAAAGCAGGGGATTCTGCGGCGCCTCTGGTGTCAAATTCAACACCGTCGGATCTATCGGCGGGATTGTCTGTAAAAACTGGACATACAGTCTCTATAGGGAATGCTGGGCAACAGCGGCATCCTGACTATAGGAACCCAGAAATGGCAAAAAGCCTTAATGTGCTATTTAATTATAATGGCCATGCATGGGACGCTTATGAGGTTTTGGGAGTTCCTGCGGGAGCTTCTTTGCCAATAGTTACTGAGGCCTATCAAAAAGCAGTCAAAGAGCAGGTAGCTCACCAGTCATTGGATTTTTTAGAGACTGCCTATAAGGCTATTTTAGCTAGACAATAAATACTTAAGACAGAATCACTTAAAAGATCTGACAGCCAATGTGATCATAAATTCCTTTGCGGATAAGTTTAGCTCTAATAATTCCAGGATCACCGTAGTCATCTTCGATAGTTGTAACATCCATTCCATACATAGTATTGGTAGCGCTGATCAGATCCTCGGGGCTATTTGGATAACCTTTCGCAGAGAGACTCTTGAGTTGATTTACAGCCAAGCAGTCTGCTTGCATTTCAGTGGCTAATCGAACGTCCTCTAAGTTTGCCTGTACTCGAGAAATAAAGGATTTAGCTTTTTCTTTGGAAGGGGATAGTAAAAACTTTCCAATCTCTAGTGCAAGGCTTCCGAGTGGCATTGGGATTCTTGCTAAAAAATGGGCTTTATTGCTGTGAGCGAATTCATGGGCAATCACTGCGGTAAGCTCGAGATCATTAAGCAAATCCCCTAAGCTTTTTGTGACTAAAACTACAGGTCCTAAACTAAATGCATTGGGTTCATTCTCTGTGCCTTGAATGATTATGACTTTGATACTCGAATAGCGATAGGGATCTGCTTGATTTTCTAGTAATAGTTTTTGAATTTTCTGAATTCTTTTTTCTAAAAGAGGATCAGATATTTTTTTATATTGAGAGTAACCAAAGTGGCCTGATAGCAAAAGTGCGTGGGCATAGGATTTACCTAAAGAGTAGTCGGGAGACAAACCATTCAGATTATTTGCCTGAGCTTTTTCTGAATAGGCCCAGACAAAACCGAGAGTTAAAAGAACCAGAAAAATATTTCTTATGTATTTCATGAAGTCTCCCGAAAAATACTCATCTTTGATCGTAGAGAGTATTTTCGGGATTGCAATAAACTTACAGCTCAACCTTTGCTTTTTTACTTTCAAATCTAGAAAGTGCTAAATACAAAGCAGGAACCACAAATAAAGTTAAGAGTGTAGAGACAATAGTTCCGCCGACAATGGTAAGGCCCATTGGAGTTCTGGTTTCAGAGCCAATACCACTTCCAATAATCAACGGAGTCGCCGCTGCGACCGTGGCAACAGAGGTCATTAGAATAGGTCTTAGACGAATCGGACATGCTTCAAGCAATGCTTGTGTGATGTCTTTTTGTCCATGTTCGCGGACTTGATTGGTGAACTCTACTAACATGATAGAGTTCTTTTTTGCGATACCCATTAAAACAATAAGACCAATAAAGCTAAATAGATTCAAAGATACATCAAACATCCACAGAGCAACCAAGGCCCCAGTGACACTGAACGGAAGTGCGATAAGAACTGAGATGGGATGGACGAAAGAATTAAATTGAATTGCTAAAATCATATAAGCAACCAAGATACCGATCATCATTGCATAATAAAGACTCTGAAAAGAGCTTGCAAAGCCGGCGGAGGCTCCTTCTAGATTGAAAGAATATCCAGGAGGTAAAATTTCTTTGGCTATTTGAGAAGTTTTAGCCAAGACTTCGCTTTGAGACTGCCCTGGAGCTAAGTTCCCGAATACAGCGATGGCTCTTTGTCTATCCACACGCGTAATTGACTGAATAGCTGAGTTCTCTTGAATGTCTACAAGTTCAGAAAGAGGAATCAAATTACCGTAATTATTTCTGACATAGAGCTTTTTAAAGTCAGAGATTTTTTGAATCTGACTGTCTAGAAATTTAAAGCGAATATCATAACGTCTGCCATCGGCTGTGTATCGACCGCTGCGAGAACTTCCTACGCCAGCTCCTAAAATCATACCGACACTTTCAACGGACACTCCTCGGGCAGCCATTGCCGCGCGGTTTGGTTTGATTATTAATTCCGGAATGCCTTTTCTGTAGTCGCTATCGAGATCGACAGCTAATTTTTCATCTTCAAGTCTTTTAATAAGTTCTTGAGATTTTTGATCTAGCATATCTAGTTCTGGGCCGCGGATATTAACAGCAAGTGGATTCATTCTTCCTGATGTCATATTACGGGCAGAGATATCACGCATGGACATGCGAAGACCCTTAATTGACTTAAATTTTTCACGCCATACTTGCATAATCGCAGTATGTCCGAGCTTACGTTCACCACGATCTTTAAGTTTCGTTGGCATAAAGAACTGATTGACGTTATTGCCACCGACCGAAACGAAAAAGCCATCTACATTGGGATCATTTCTAAGAATTTCTTCGACTTTTTTTGCAACTTCGCTGGTCACCTCTAGAGATGTTCCAGGGGGAAGTTGACCGTTCATGATAATAAAGTTTTGGTCTTGAGCTGGGACCATTTCTTGGCGAACGTGTTTGATTAAAACGAGTGAGACAGCAAAGAATACCATCGAACCAATAAGCACAAGCCATTTAAACTTTAAGGTTGTTTTCAATAAACTTTGATAGTGGTGAGAATATTTTTCGAATAATTCATCTAAGTATTTTTCAAATTTCGAAATTTTAGGTTCGCTACTTAAAAGAGCGGCAGCACGCATAGGCGTAATAGTGACAGCTTCCAATAGAGAAAGGGTCACTGCGGCCGTCATCGTGACGCCAAATTGGAAAAAGAATTTACCTGTGATTCCATCCATAAAAACAACAGGAAGGAAAACAGCGATGACGGCTAAGGTTGCCGCCGTAGCTGCGGGTAGAACCTCTTTAGCTCCGTCGGAAGCGGCTTTATAGGAAGGTTTTCCCATTCTATAGTGACGTACTATGTTTTCCAAAAGCATGATGGCATCATCGACAACAATGGAAATTGAGAGAGTCAGTGCTAAAAGTGTAAAGAGATTTAAAGTAAATCCAGAGAAATATAAAATGACAAAGGTTCCAACAATAGATGTTGGAATTGAAAATAAGATATTAATTGCCGCTTGAATGTTTCCTAAGAAAAGGAAGCAAATCAAAATGGTAATTAAAGCAGCCACCCAAAGTTTTTCGATAGTTAGATTAACGGTGGCTTCGGTGGGTTTTGTGAAATCGATATTTACTCGATAGTCATAGCCTTTGGGGAAAGAGTCTTTGATCGACTCTAGTTTGTTGATAACTGTTTTTGCAACTTCTACTTCATTGGTGCCACGTTGCTTTTTGACGAAAATACCGACGGCTTGTTGGCCATTAACACGGGCGATACGGCGAACATCGGAAAGTCCATCTTCAACCTTTGCAACATCATTGATGCGAATGATTTTATCTTGAATTCTTTGTCCGCCACGGTGAAGGATCTGAATGTTTCCTACTTCTTCAACAGTTCCTGCTTCTCCTAGCCAACGGACACGCAGTTCTCTGTTGCCTTCGGTGAACTGTCCTGCGGCACTTTCCAAATGCTGGGTATTTAAAGCATTTATAACATCAGTTAAAGTTAAGTAATTTGCAGAGAGTTTATTGGTATCAACCCAGACTCTTAGGTTTCGGGCCGGAAATCTAGTGAGAGAAACTTCCCCAACCCCTGGAAGGAATCTGATTTGATCCATCAGGTAGTTTTCTGTCCATACGATTAATTCTTTGAGTGTTGCATCCCCGAAGAAAGAAATAATGACGATAGGGTCTTCATCAGGATTTTTCTTTTGAACGGTGGCGGGGTCAACCCCTGTGGGCCAACGCATTCGACTCAAATTGGTTTGAACTTCTTGTAGAACGACATCGACATTGCGATTAATATCGAATTCAAGATTGATGCTTCCAGAACCTTGAGAGGCTACAGAACGCATTTCTTTGATTCCTTCAATATTTAAAAGACGTTCTTCCATCGGATCTAAAAGCTCAGATTCGACAATTTCAGGAGAAGCACCTTCGTAAGCTACAGAAATATTAATTGTAGGGAAGTCGATATCGGGTAATTGAGAAATACCCATTCTGTTTAAACAGATTGCACCAAAAATAATAAGTGCAAACATTAATATCCATGCAAAAACGGGCCTACGAATCGAGAGGTCGATTAAGTTCATCAGAACTCCTTTCAAACAGAGTGGGATGAAAAAATATTCTTTTCACTTTCAGGGATATAAATGGATGTGTCAATTTGAGAGCCGTCATTTTTAGGTTAAATCGATCTTTTTTTGAGACGCAGTGAAAAATGATAACCTATTGATATTGTTTTTCATTCAAACAATTGTGAGCTTTTTATGAATATAATATGGAAAGATAATGGACTTGAGGGCTATCATTTAGGTGAGCGAAATGATCGAGGGGGATGATTTGAGTTCACGTAATAAGCTAACGTTAGTTGGACTGGCGTTGTTTTCAATTTTAGCATTTCAAAATTGCGCAGATCAAAAAATGTCTTTCTCAGAAGTTCCTGCAGAAGTTACATTGGCAAGTAGCGGTGACTCTTCAGAGCCACCTGTATTTGATCCGACGTCCCCAGGGACTACCACAAATATTAAAATTAAATTTGAAGCTTCTTATTGTAATGCCGGTGACATTTGTACGGTTTATTTGAGTTTGAGTGCGACTCCAAAGTCTCCAATTGCATTTGATTTTGCAACAGATGATGGTGCTTTTGCGGCGGGACAATCTTCAGCTCAGCCAAATGTCGATTACAAACCTTATGCGGGTAAAGTGACTTTAACTGGAACTGCAAAAGTAGCTGTAAAGATTCAAACTTTCAAAAGAGCTAACGCAATTTCAGAGTACAAAATTTCAATTCCGGTAACGATGAATAATTGTCATTACCCAGCTTATGGGAACAGCAATTTTTCGTGCAGTTCGCTACAATAAAAAATAGAAATAAAATTAGAAAATAAAAAAATGTAAATACGGAACGTCAGAAAAAATAGAACTTTTTTGGGGGAGCTATGGATAAACGTTTCGTAAAAATTGGTGGGGTAGTCGCTGGAAGTGCGTTGCTTTTAGTGTCTTTTCAAAACTGCGGTATGACGGGTTTTGAAGTGGCGGCAACAGACAAGCTAAACATAATTTCTAAAACCAGTGTCATGACATTCGCATCGAAGTCAGGAAACGCATCGATTGCAGACGGCACTGTTGGATATATTCCTGTTAATGGTTCTGAGAGTGGCAGCGGAGTGGGTTCAATTCCAGTGGGAGGATCTGGTTCAGGCAGCGGGTCAGGATCAATTCCAGGTGGTGGTAATGGAAGCGGGTCTGGGGCTGGTGGAGTACCTGTGGGCGGAGGCGCTTATGATGGGAGCACTGGTCAATTTTACGTAGAGTCCGGAGATGGAACGAAGGTAGATATTCCCGTGAATTATCTTTGCAGTTCAAACTCGGATGTTAAGTTTACTCGAGTAGTTAAAGATACCTCTACATCCGTTGTGATTTTGGATGGTCCTGTAGAAGTGTGTAATGAAAATCAAAGAGATAATATTTTAAATTTCAAAAAAGTTAAATTGAGTGATGCTTGTAAAAATAAACTTGTCGATGGAAAACTGTACAGCATCATGTTCAAAGACAGTAAGCAATCTATGCAGATGTATACAAATGCAAGTAACTCCGCATACTTTAATTTAAGATTAGGTGAGTTCGTTCATAGTCGTGGTTCAAGATCTGTGGCATCTATTTCATCTGTTTTCGTTCATTACGCAGACAATCCTTTAGTAAAAAAAGTTTCCGATGAAGCAACGGGTGTGGATACGCGCGCAATTGGAAGTGAAGATTGTGATTTAAAGGCCAGTCCGCTGGTTATTGCCTTAGGTAAAAATATTAAAAAGATTGATCTTAGTGCGCCGACAAAAGGAATTAAGTTTGATATCGCTGGTTTAAATGCGCTGCCTATGGCTAACGATAAAAAACAGATTTCTTGGTTTAAAAAATCTATGGCGGATTATTATTTTATCGCTCTGCCAAATCGATTAGGTGAAGTGGCATCAATTGATGAATTATTTGGTGATAATACCTATGGTCCTGATCATAAGTTTGCAGCGAATGGCTATGCGGCTTTAGCAAAGTATGACGAAGACAGAGATGGTTATATCACTCCAAAAGATAAAATTTGGTCACAGTTACGTTTGTGGCAGGACAAGAATTTAGATGGTAAAGGTTTAGGTGCAGAGTTAACGACTTTGGATAAACATGGTATTGTCTCGATCGACTTAAGTTTCGACCCTCATTATTCTGAATACGACCAGTATGGCAATGAGACAAAAATGAAATCAGTTGTGAAAATGTCGGATGGATCTTTGAATTTAGTATTCGACTTGTGGTTTAGACCTATTGGAATTTAATCCTGAATAAAGAGTCTAGAACTGTTTGTCAGTTTCGGGCTCTTGGAAGTCTGGTTTTAGTTTTCCACGGTGACACATATAACAAGTGGCCTCAGGGCCACTTTTTCCGTTGAAGCCCTTATCTTTTAGCAATTGAGTAATTTTCATGTGCTCTTTGCCAATTTTGTAGGCTTTTAAGGTCTCAGATTTAAAGTTTTTCACATCATGACAGGTTGTGCAGGTGATTCCAAGTTCTCGAGAAATTCGAATCATTTCTTGTCTAATTTGTTCTTCATCCTTAAGTATTTTTTGAACGGTTTGTGCCGTTCCCAGTGAACTGAAAAATAGAGTAAATATGGCAATTGTTTTCGAGATATTTGAGATGCAAAGCATGGAGTTAGGATCGCCAAGATCAAGTTCTCTGGCAAGTCGGGGTCTGACTTTTTAATCGGTTCTAGACCCCAGTGTAGCCATGGTGTTTGCGACACAACCTATGGGTTTCTTTAGACTACTTTACGGGTGGGCAGATAGATCTTTGATTGCCATCCACTAAGGTGATGGAGTCATCTTCGCCGATAGCACGCAGTTCAAATGTTTTTGCGTCGTAGTTGAAAGAGTAAGGGTTTTCCCCTGGCCAGCTCATAGTTTGTAAGTAGGCAATTCCAGTCTTTTTAGAAACAATTTCGGTAATAGTCATGCCGTCATAATAAAATTCACCATCTTGCGAAAAAAGCGCCTGAATTTCTGGAAGACTCAAAGGTTTGTTCGTATACTTCAGAGTCATTAGGTGATTATTGATAACAGCCAAAAGCTCCTCGGAAACAGTTTTGTATTCAAAAATTTCTGTGGCCGAAATTTCAGTGAAAGTTTCATGATAGGTTTGTGCGTATTCGATAGCGCAAAGCTCTGAGGAAAAAGAAGTAGTTTGAGTGGCTAGAGCCTGAGTTCCGAAAGTTAAAATTGCGAAAGATAATAGATACTTTATCATGTCCGATGTCCTTTGGGTTGGTTTGAAAGCCTTGTATCATAGGCTCGCTAGAAGGCCAGTCTAATTGTTAAAACTTATTATGCCGAAAATACATTCTTTGGTAGTGGACTATAAGTATTTGAAAACCCATATGAAAACAGTCTTTTTTATTTTTTTTAGAGCAGAGCTTTTGCTCTTTAACTCAGAGCGTGTTTTTGATTAAAATTTCATTGATATTAAGGGTTTAGAGTTGTTTTATAGTAGTGAATCTAGAGCTTATAGTGGATATCCTAATTGATAAATCAGGAGTGGGCCTAGAGACGACATTGCTTTTCGGGTGGGAGAAACTAATGCACCAGAATCAAAATAGTATTCCTAAAAAATTCGTATATTTCTTTGCGGCCGGAGAATCTGAAGGAAACGCAGGAATGAAAAATACTTTGGGTGGTAAGGGAGCCAATCTTGCGGAGATGACTTCGCTTGGAATTCCTGTTCCTCCAGGGTTTACGATTTCTACTGAAATTTGTGCGCATTTTTATGAATCAGGTGGAAAGCTGCCTGAGTGGGTTCGTCCTGCTGTTCTAGAGGCGATGGCAAAAGTTGAATCTAAAATTGGTAAAAAATTCGGAGATGCTAAAGATCCATTACTAGTTTCTGTACGTTCTGGAGCAAGAGCTTCTATGCCAGGAATGATGGATACAATTTTAAATTTGGGACTTAATGATCAGACTGTAATTGGTTTGGCAGAGTCTTCTAATAACCCTCGTTTTGCTTGGGATTCCTATCGTCGTTTTATTCAGATGTATTCCGATGTTGTGATGGGTATGAATTCTTCTTTGCTAGAAGTGACTCTTGAGGACCTTAAAGAAGAAAAAGGATATAAACTAGATACGGAAATGAAGGTTGAAGACCTTCAGCATCTTGTTAAAAAATTCAAACAACTTGTTCTAAATTCAACAGGTCAAACATTCCCAGCAGAACCATGGGAACAATTATGGGGCGCAGTTTCTGCGGTCTTTAAATCTTGGAATACTCCGCGTGCGATTACTTATCGTGAATTGCATGACATCCCTGTTGCTTGGGGAACTGCGGTTAATATTCAATCGATGGTCTTTGGAAATATGGGCGATGATTCTGCAACAGGGGTTGCTTTTACTCGTAATCCATCCACAGGAGAAAAAGCTTTCTACGGAGAGTTCTTGATCAATGCGCAAGGTGAAGACGTTGTTGCAGGGATTCGTACTCCGCAGCCAATTACCAAAATTGCTGCCAAAGAATCAGGTGCTGTGTCTTTGGAAGAGGCAATGCCAAAGGCGTATGCAGAGCTTGTGGATATTTATAAAAAACTTGAAGGTCACTATCGTGATATGCAAGATATCGAGTTCACAATTGAAAGAAATAAATTGTGGATGCTACAAACTCGTAACGGGAAAAGAACAGCAGCAGCTGCTCTTAAAATTGCCTGTGATATGATTGATGAAAAATTAATTACAGAAGACGAAGCTATTCTTCGCGTAGATCCACAATCTTTAGATCAATTATTACATCCAACTCTTGATCCAAAAGCAGAAAAAACAACTTTGGCAAAAGGTCTTCCAGCTTCCCCTGGGGGCGTGAATGGTCAAATCGTATTCACCTCAGAAGAAGCCGTTGAATGGAAAGAACAAGGCAAAAAAGTAATTCTTGTCAGAGTTGAAACTTCTCCAGAGGATATCGCGGGGATGGTTGCAGCCCAAGGTATCTTTACTACTCGAGGTGGTATGACCTCGCATGCAGCGGTTGTTGCGCGTGGTATGGGTAAATGTTGCGTTGCCGGTTGTGGCGAAGTCGAAGTTGATTATCGTACTGAAACTATGAAAGTAAAAGGTTATGTCCTTAAAAAAGGGGATGTTATTACTTTGGATGGTTCTACGGGTGAAGTTTTCTTAGGTGAGGTAAAAACTATCGAACCTAAATTAGAAGGTAGTTTTGATCGTTTGATGCATATTGCAGATCGTGTTCGTAAACTGAAAGTTAGAACAAATGCAGATACTCCGAAAGATGCGCAGACTGCGCGTAACTTTGGGGCAGAGGGTATTGGGTTATGTCGTACAGAGCATATGTTTTTTGGTGCTGATCGTATTGATGCTGTTCGTGAAATGATTATCGCTGATAATAAGCAGGACCGTGAAAAAGCATTGGCAAAGCTTTTACCAATGCAAAGACAAGACTTCTATGACCTATTTAAAATCATGGACGGCTTGCCAGTGACGATTCGTTTGTTGGATCCACCTCTTCATGAGTTCGTTCCCCATGATGATGTTGAAACAAAATTACTTGCGGAAAGATTGCACACAGATTTCGACAGACATCGTGCAAAAGTAAAATCATTGCATGAGTTCAATCCAATGTTGGGTCACCGTGGATGTCGTTTGGCGATTACTTATCCTGAAATTTATCAAATGCAAGTTCGCGCTATTGCAATGGCGGCTGCACAGTTGGTGAAAGAAGGATTTAAACTTATTCCAGAGATTATGATTCCTTTAATCGCTACTGCCAAAGAGCTTGAGATATTAAGAGCTCAGTCGATTGAACAGGTAGAAAAAGTTAAAAAAGAAGAAATTAAGATTGGTGCTTTAGAAGATTTATTTGATACTTTAAAAAAGGAAAAGAAAAAACCTGTTGAAGAAAAGAAAGTAGAACCTACTAAAGTTGAGATTAAAAAAGAACCTAAAAAGATTGAGGCTAA
>JBHIVS010000013.1:0-20611 GCA_041987885.1 Pseudobdellovibrionaceae bacterium
TTTTCAAATGTATGGTGGGGCTGCGGATAAAACTTATGAAAATATGTTTTATAATTCGGCGTGGTCTTATCTTCCAGGTTTTTTAGGCTGTAATATTGCTGGCTATAAAGCTGTCATCGAAGCAGAAGCTTCTGGGGTTTTGGTTAAATAATCTCTTAAATCGTCTTTAACTGGGTTTGTCATGCCGGCGAAGAAAGCTAGATTCTCCTCCCAAGCTGAAGTCCTCGCTGACGCCTCTGCGCCTTTGGCTGGAGGCTGCTGTGGAGATCAGGTTTTAGAGAGTCTTCTTCCCCTAGAGATTGGTGCTCGTAGGCTTGGGCTTCAAAGAAAGAAATGACCTTAGAAAATCCATCAATTAATAAGCTGAGATTTGCCTTCGACTTTTTATTAAAAGATATTCACGATGGGCTTATGAAAAAAACTTTCAAAGTTTTTATTTATTCCCCCCCACGGGGGTTCCTTATTTCCCCACTGATCCACTTCTTCTAATGCCTAGAGAGAATACTTCCTCCTTCAAGCTGATCTCCACAGCCGACTCCAGCCAAAGGCGCAGAGGCGCCCGCGAGGACTTCAGCTTGAAGGAGGAAGTATTCTCTCTGGGCATTAGAAGCACCCTAAACAAAAAAAAAGAAGGAAGAAGTTCTAAGAGCGACGGGCTTTTATGTAGAATTCTTCGAAGACTAATTGGGAATCTCTATTAGCATTTAAAGCCTGCTCTACTTCGAAGGCTAAACTATAAATTTCCAAAAGCTCGGGACGAGTCAATTCAGCCAAAGCTTTAATGATTTCAACTTGATCTACATTGCTAATTTTGTCTTTTTGATTTTCCTGTAAACAAATGGCGTCTTTGATAAAATTAATCCAATAAGAAATAATTTTTTGAGCTTGAGAGCGATCTTTAACTTCGCCTCTCCAAATATCATTTTGAATAAAGTCTTCATCTAAAATAAAAACTTTTAAAATATCTACCGATTTTTGACGAGTTTCTAACTCTGCTGGCTCTTGCAACTGAGCGAGTTTTTCAAAACTTCCACTCGCGGCTCTTAATGCCCACAATGGTGCTTTAACCTTTTTTGCTAAAATTTCTTGAGTTAAAGGTTTAAACTTTACAATGCGTGATCTAGAACGAATCGTCGGTAAAATCCCAGCAACACTCGGAGCAATTAAAAAAAAGAAAGTTCCCTCGGGAGGTTCTTCCAAAGTTTTTAATAAACTATTTGCAGCTTGAGTGTTCAAAGTTTGCGCTTGATCAATGATAATCACACGATGACCAGTCATACTTTTTAAACTTAAAAACTCTAAGACCTCTTTGGCTTGTTCCATTTTTATAGAAACACCTTGAGGAGAAATTATTTTAAGCCCTTCATGATGACCTGAGGAAACACGAAAACACGAAGGACACTTTCCGCAACCTCGGGGACTCTGAGGGCATAGCAATGCTTGAGCAAAACCTGTGGCTGCATATTTCTTCCCCACCCCTGGAGGGCCCACAAATAAATACGTCTGCCCCGGACGACCACTTTCAAAGGAGTCCGTGATTTTTTGTACAATTTCTGAGTGTCCAAGGACAAAGTCTAATATTCTAGTCACAGTTATCGCCTAAAAAATTCCTTTAACTTTTAACTCGCTCATCAATAACTCAGCCAATTCTGCTGGAGTTTTCCGAGCATCTAGCACAACCCACTTTGCTGGATCACTATGGGCTTGTTTTAAAAACGATTGTCTGACTTTTTCATGAAAACTATCAGCTTCAGATTCAATTCGATCTTCAGCCTCTCCATTATTTTGTCCACGCCCCTGACGACGACGACGACTTTCTTCAACAGATAAATCCAACAAAATGGTCAAAGCAGGCTGTACCCCTGCCGTAGCAAAAGCATTTAAGCTTTCCACTTGGCTCTCTGAAATCTCGCGTCCACCACTTTGAAAAGCAATCGAGCTCGCTGTAAAGCGATCGCAGAGAACCCAAGTTCCTTTATCTAAAGCAGGTTTAATAACTTGATCGACGTGCTGAGAACGACTGGCCTCATACAACAAAAGCTCAGTGCGAGCCGTAGGGGCTGGTCCTTCTTTACGAAGAATCATATTTCTTATTTCATCCCCAAGAGGGGTTCCTCCTGGTTCACGAGTTTTTATAAAATGAATAGATTTTTGAACAAGTTCTTTTTCCAAAGCTGCCATCAATGAGCTTTTTCCAGACCCATCTAAACCTTCAAAAACTATAAAACTCATATGCCACCGTACTTTTAAGGAATTAAGACATATTCTTCGTAATAGAGTTTTATAGGTATGACAACCAAATAGGGAATTTTAAATAACTCAGTGCTATCTTGATTTTAGAGACTTCAAACAAGATATTTTAGAACTCGGGAACCCAGTTCCCAGCTGATGTTTTATTGAATTTATAAGTTTTAAGGGAGTAAGACTGAGGCTTAATTTTAACCCCCAACTGTTTACCCATAACTTCCAGAGCTTCTCCAAAGTTGAACTGACCTGCTTTTTGTGAAGGCACTGTTCCTGCGATTTCAGCTAACACTTGTCGAATTGCGGGACTATAACCTTCAACCATGACGTCAGCAGTCACGCTTAAATCCGTAGATGCCTTATTTTTCACCACCGACAATGTGCTGCGATTCAATATAAAGGCGACATAGGCTTCACGTAAATTATTCGAGTTTTTAATATATTTATCGGCCTCTTCACGAATCATCGACTCAAATCTCTGCTGACCTAATTTTAGAGCCTCACCCTCATAAGAAGGCGCTTTGGATGTACAAGACACCAAGAAAACCGAAACCATTAAATAAATTAAAGCTGATAGTTTAGACATACACTCATATTGTGACGCTCTGGGTTGTTTTTCTCAAGAATATTTAGCTTTTTGCGTTATACCTGACCTTCAGTCCCACTTTGAGGTGTACAAAAACCCCGAAAATACCTATATTTTGGGGTCTTTGGGAGATACTTACAGATGACTACTAATTTTATCGGTACTATTCACATCATCGTTGCCATCGCTCTAATCATTCTTGTTCTAGTACAAGATTCTAAAAGCAATGGTGCCCTTGGCATGGGAGGCTCATCTGGGTCTAACTCACTACTAGGTGCTACAGGCGCGCAAACTCTACTTGGAAAAATGACTGTATGGGTTGCTATTATTTTCGCAATTACTTGCCTTATTCTGGCGGCATCTACTAGCTCAACAACTAAATCAGTTGTTGATGGAATGGTTCCAGAGGCAGTTACTGAACAAGTTCCAGCTGCAAATGCTGCTGCTCCAGTAACTACTGAAACTGCTCCAACTGAAACTGCACCTGCTGCCGCTGCTCAGCCTGCAGCAACTTCTGAACAACAAAAGTAATTTTTGTTCAAACCCAACGAGTTCTTCGTTATAGTTTAACTATGACGAAGAACAACTGGCTTATTCCTTCACTTATTATCTTTGGCGCTCTTAGCGTAATCCTGTCAGTTATCATCGGTTTTAATACCGAAAAAACAAATCTCGGCACCCGTCAAATCGCTAGTATAGAATTAAATTTGGGCAGTGTTTATCTCTTACGAAGTGGACTTACACACAAAGAAATTCTAACCAGAAAAAGTTTACTTTATCCTTTGGATTCTATTGAAACCTCTATCGATGGCGATGCAACTCTAGACTTTGATTCCGCTTATCGCATTCGTATTCAAGAAAACTCCTATGTCACTCTCGACAAAGAAGGTGAAAAAATAGTTCTTGTTTTAAAACGCGGAGATGTACACGTAGAAAACTTTGGCAAAGAAGGCACTGTGTTTATCTCCAGAGATGGAGTTCGTTGGAATGCAACGGACTACGAAATGAACTATAAAAAAATGGCAGAAAACAGCCAACTCCCAGATCTAGCAACTCCGGTAGAAACCACAGCTTCTTCAACAAACAAAAGCATGAGTGCAGAGATTATCCAATCTACATTACGCACACACAGAAACTCGTTCTTCAAATGCTACACACAATTGCTGCAAAAAGACCCTTCGGTAACGGCTCAAGCTTCTATTACTTTTACGATTGAAAAAACTGGCAAAATCCACAAGGCTTCAGTTTCAAATTCAAATATAAAAAATCAACAATTTTCAAGCTGCCTGATAGAATCTGTTAAACGTATCGATTTCAAAAGCTTCGAAGGCGAAGCCATAACAACTACATTCCCCCTACGGTTCGAATAATCCGACGGAGTCTTACTTCTAGATATTTAGATTTGCAGGATCAACAAGCGAAAAGAAAAATATTTATCGATAATCGTGAATATAGTCAATGCGCTCTGGAACCCAAGGCTCATGCATGCCTTCGAGCTCATAAACATGTCCATTGGTCACAACTTTTTCTTTCAGAGGACCAATCTTAGGCTGATAAGAAGAATGTAAATATTTTTTCTCGACAAAAGAGTCTCTTAAGACAAGATATGCTTGTTCACCTAAAACTCCTCGACGAATAATTTCATCAAAACCCTTCATCAACTCCTCTTGAGTGAATCCATAGTTATGAATCATATCTTGCGCAATCAAATGCACACTTTCCATATTCAAACGATGATCTTGAAATAAATCCATCGCAATTTGAAAAGTATTTGTCGTTGCTAAAGTTCTGCGACCAAATTTTAAATAATAATCAGGATCTGTATCCGTCGCTAGATTAATATAAATTTTTTCAACTGGATCTTGCACAGGAATTTGCGCCTGCAATTCAAGAATAGTATTTACCTGTTCTCCGGTAACATTGAATCTCTCAAGAGTAGATCTAATTTCACTGGAATTCATTCTACGCGAACAAATATCTGAATAAAGATTGTAAATAATTGCATCCGTTTCACTATCGTCTCCCCAACAAATTTGACGGACATTTTCCGATAAGCGAGTACGCAACTGCATCAAAGCTTGGAGTTTATATCCAACCTGCTTTGTAAGCCTCCAAAAACGCCCTGGTCTAAGATTCGCCAAGTTGTCCTTGTAAAAACAACCGAAAGGTCTGATTTGATCCAAAGAAAACTTTTCTGAAATCCGCTCCTCTAATTGAGGAGGAGAAGCCGTGATAAAATACACAGGGAAATACATATATCCCTTTTGCGATTTTCGATATTCAGACAGAGATTGCAAAAGGATATTAGTTCCAGGGACATTCTTTTTTTGAAGTGCTTTTTCTAAAACTGTATTTAACAAACCAGAAAGAGAGTCAATGGTTGTATCTAGATAAGTTTTATCTAAATCCCAAACGTAAACCTCTTCATGGGACTTTTCCATCCCCTCAGATACATATCCAAAAAAGACTACGTCACCATTCATTTCACTTCGATCGCGCCACTCTGCCATAGATTGAGTATGACATCCTTTTATAAAGTGGCAAAGTCCATTTAGGGAATTTTATTAGAAACAGCCAGATCCTTGAGGTGGCTCTGCCATCTGGCGACAACGCACCTGAGCAGACGAACACTTCACTCGTAAATGATAGTGATCATGGTGGTCTTTTTCAGGAATAAGACGTCTTAGGGTTTGTGCCGCCAAGGATTTCGAATCGCCTTTAGTTAACTCACCTAATTTAATCGCGTGCTCACACAATTTTTTCTTCATTAATGGATGAATAAAAATTCTATCGATAAATCCAGTTTCTTGAATTTTCTTAAACATAGTCCATTGCTGTTCATACATCCAATCTGGATGAAGCTTATTTACCATAACAGCAGAAGCTAAATAACCTTGGAATGTTTTATTCTTAAAATAAAATGCAACGTCCGCATCGACCCCAATTTGATGAGATTTATGCCTGAATAACTTTCCACCCTTTTCTCTAGAAACATCTCCGATGGATGATTTATATCCAGGAGTCAGAGTGTAAGACATTTTTGAAATCATATCTAAAATATGTGTAAGTTCGTTAGTTGCAAAATAAGCTCTACGCTCTGGTCTGATAACATCCACACCACGAGTATTCACTTTTTCAAAAAACTCCTTGAGATCAATACCCTTCTCAAGACGACCCTTGTTCACTGCTCCGATTGCTTGACTGATCTTATTAACTTGAACACTAGATTTTGAGTCTCCGACTTTTGCGCCCGACCCACTAGACGCTTGAGCATTTTGTCTTGCCTTTTCTTCAGCCTCAGCTTTACGGCGCGCTTCTGCTTCGGCTTTTGCCTTGGCTTGAGCTTCTAGTTTTGCTTTTTCCTGAGCCGCTAACTCCGCTTTTTTCTCAGCATCTTCTTTGGCCTTAGCCGCAACCTCGCGGGATTTTTGTTCTTTCTCCGCTTGTAACTTAGCCTTTTCAATTTCCGCCTGTTTTTTTGCAGCTTCAGCTTGGGCTTTTTTCGCAGCCGCTTCTGATTGAGAAGCTAAAGTCTGTGCCTTCTTAGCCTCATCTGCCAATTGTTTTGCCTTTGTTTCTTCACCTTGTTTTTTAGCTTGTTCCGATTGCTCAAGCAGAGCTTTCGCACGAAGAGCTTCCTTCTTCGCTTTTTCTAATTCATCTTGGGATTTCTGTAATTGCTCTTTTACTTTTTGAGACTCAGTCACAGTTTTTTCTACCTGTGCCTTAGCAGCTTGCGCTTCTTGCTTGGCTTTTTCCGCTTCCCTACGAGCTTTTTCCGCTGCTTCTTGAGCTTTTTTTAATTCTTCCTGAGCTTTCAACGCTTGCTTTTTCGCCATGTCAGCTTCAGCTTTAATTTTTTCTAATTCAGGATCTACCGTTGCGGCCCCGCCGGACGATGTTTCTGTATTATCATTAGTGTTTTTTGGAAGACTAAATAAACTTTCGATATCAGTGCTTAAATCACCGATAAATCCGCCTTCGTCTCCATCGTCAACACCATCATTTCCACCTTCAGTGGCCATCGATGGATCGAACTCTTCGTCAGTATTCCCAAAATCATCAGCAATAGATTCTACCTGATGATGATAAACGACACCATCTGCTTGGATATAGATATCGATAAATGAAGAATGGCAATCACCTTCACTTCCCAAGCAAGTTGCTTTAGCTGCTACTTTAATTGTCTCATTTTGAGAATCCACGGATTTTAAAACCGCAAATCCTTCAGCATCCACAGTTCCCATTAAATTAATATTTAAAGACTCTGGAGCCCCTGATTTAACATGAGAAAAAGCTACGCGCCCCTTAAGGTTTAAGCTCTTAGAAGGTTCATCAAAGTTCACCGTAACGCCGTCTATTTTGACAGATCCTTTTGCGATTTTATAACCGTCCTGATCCACAACTTGTGGTTTTGAAACCGTTCGTGTTGATTTCACAGTTTGCGCACTGTCCTTACGATCTACCGCGCAGGAAGTAAGTGCTAGGGCCGCTAATATAATGATAAGTTTTTTCGCAAAATTTTCCATCATCTCATTAAGATGCAGAAATCATGCTTTCCTAAAAATGCTTGTATTGGAGCTGACTAAATTTAAGTGCCTATTTTGTTACTAGGAATGACAATAATTGGTCTATGTATTTCCCATTATCCATAAAATAAAGATTCCCATGACTGCCCCCAGGAACCACGATCAATTTTTTGGGTTCAGGAGCTCTTTCAAACATACTCATGGTGTTTTCCATAGGAACAACAGGATCTTTATCACCCACTATATATAAAGTCGGAATAGGCTTTAAAACCTCGAGATCGGAAACCGCCTTCTTATCTGATAACACCAAGTAAGTCATTGGCTGCAACCACCAAGTCCACCATCTTTTTGCTAAAACCGTTCTCGCTACTTTTTTATAGGAGTCAAAACTTCCATCAATAACAATTTTTTCTACTGGAATTGCAGTACGTGTTTCTTCGATGGATCTTAAAGCGATGGCTCCGCCAAGACTATGACCATAGACATAAAGAGGCCCCGGATATTTCTCATGCGCAAACTTTAAAGCTGCTACTCCTGATGCAACTGTGGATTCTGGAGTCGGTTTACCACTCGACAAGCCATATCCTGGGTAATCAAATATTAGATAGTTATACCCCTCACTAGGCATAAATCGTAAAAGCACAAAATGGGTTGTGATGTTTTCAGCATTCCCATGAAAAAAAACAATAGTTCCTTTGACGGGAGCTTTAGTTGCCTTAAAAAACCAACCATGAATACTATCCCCCAGAGAACTTTTAAAAAAGACCGTCTCTTCTTTAAGGCCTATCTGAGAGGGTGAATAAAACTGTTCTTTTTGAGGAAAATACATCAAAGACTGACAGCCTGTTAAAGCCATCATGCTTACCACAACCAATATAAACCATTTGTTTTTCATTAAGTTCTCGCGCTCGCTTGTACAAAAGAATAAAAGAACACGGCGTTTGGATCATTAGAGACTTTTGCCATTTCTTGCTTCATTCCCTCGACAACTTCGACTTCAATTCGTCCATCTTCAATCAGCTTATCACTTGCACTGAGTAGTAACTTTTCCCAGTAATCAATATGATCTTTTCTTAACTGAGGATAACGATTATCGAAAAACCAGGTTTTTATTTCAGTCTTGATATCCTTATACCCCAACTGCATTAAAAAATTACCTAACTTTGCTCCCACGAAAGGATCACCTTTTTGCTCTAATTGATATTCATTAAAGGCCATCCAATACTTCCATACATTCGGAGAATAAGGATCTAAGAAAAAAGACGAGTTCATAACTTCGGTCACATAAACCACAGACCCTGGACATAATACACGTCTCACTTCAGATAAAACACGAATAGGATCTGGAACATGCTCTAAAATCCAACACAAAAATGCACCATCAAAAGAATTCGATTTAAAACTTAAATTCGTAGCATCCATTTGTCGCAAATCATAACGATTGTCGGCATAACTACACTTTGCTAAACGATTACCTGCCGTCGCTAATTGCTTAGAGCTAAGATCAACTCCCGTTAAATGGATCTCTGGAAAACGACGTAATAAAATTTCAGATTGAGCACCGACTCCACAACCCACTTCAAGTAATTTACGAACGTCGGTAAGATTAATATTTTGGTATACAGTATGTTCACCAAATCTAGCTTGAGAACGTAGGCGATCCTGTTCTTCTTGAGTGAATCCATGTAAATAAGGAAAATCTGCCATCTTAAACTCCATCTCACAAAAAAGTATTTTCTACCCTCAGTGACTTATCATTACGTTATTTTAGATCCCAATTCAGGCCTAGTTTTGGAAATGCTATCCAGTCTTCTTTGCTAGGATACCCCGTTGGCCGTGGCTCTGTCTTGCCCTGAGATTGAATAACAGCTGTTAATGCGCAAATAAACGCTTCGAAAGCGTGATTATTTTCTACCATCATTTTTACATCTTGCTCATAGACAAAGACCACATTGTGCTCACTCAAAGCCTTTAAAATTTCTCTACGTGACTCATCTCCACCAACGGCATGCTTATGAAATCGCAAATGACTCTTCATTATATTTAAAGAAGTCCCCACTCTCCATATAGATAGTTTAGGAAATACCTCGATACATTTTTGCTTAATATTTCTTTGTAAATAGTGAGCCCGAGCAGTCAACGGAGCCAAGTTAGAACCTAATGCATGATTCAAAATAAATGGTTCTTCTAACTCAGTACTTAAATAGAGTTCTACGCACCGTTGAGTATAAGGAGTAAATAATTTCCGAGGCTTCTTTTTTTTATGCAAAGCCTGCATATAATCCCACATCCATTTAACATGGGGTTCTTTACATTTTTCTATACGACCACAGCACTTATCAGACACAAAACACTGAGGAGGATTTAATGGCACATCGAAAGCCACAGTTTGTAGATTTTTTTTGTTTTCTTCAAGAATATCTAAAATTTTTGAATCAGCTGAATAATCATCATCAGATTTAATTTTTTCATAAATCTTTGTTAAGAATATTTTTCGATGCTTTGGATAGTACTCTATAACTGCTAAACAAGCTTTATCAGCCTTCCCCCCTCCTAGAGAAAGACCAACAAAGCGTTTTACATCACCTAAACTAGAATCTGACGCTACCTTCTTTTGCTTGCTGGAAACGACAGAAGAAACTTTTTTTACTTTTTTGCGAGCGGTGCTACTGGTTTTGCGCTCATTACTTTGAACCCTGCTTCTTGGCATGCTGTCGCTACTCCTTTTTGCTTTTCTGGAGAACACCAAACCAAGACACAGCCACCGCCTCCAGCTCCACAAATTTTAACAGCCTCTGCCCCATTCTGCAAAGAGACTTCCGCAAGCTTTTCAATCTCAGGACTTGAAAACTCCGGCGCCAAACGCACACGTGCTTCGAACTCTTTTCGAAACAGCTCTCCAAGGCGAGTCCATTCTTTGGCACGGATCGTCTTTTCCATATCTTCAGCAATAATTTTTAAATCTTTTAAAGCCTGTAAAGTACCTGCATCCTTAGTTACAGAATCCTTCATTACCTCAAAATTATTTAATCCTGAATGATGAGCTTTGCCCGTGTATATAAGCATAAAATAGTCTTGTAATGGCGTACCTGCCACATCTAAAACTTCCTGCTTAATTCCATTATAACTATAATCTAGAACATTAATCCCACCAGAAGCTGCGGGATAATAATCTTGAGTTCCCGTAGGAGTATTTAAAATTTCAGCCTCAATATTATGGGCAACATGTACCATGTGATGAACGTCTTTAAATGGACGCTCACAAAATTCCGCAAAAGCCTTCATCAAACTGATCGTCAAACTTGAGCTTCCGCCCAAACCTCCCCCAACAGGACTCTGAGAGGATGTCTTTAAAATAAAACCTTTTTCCGGCTTCCAATATCTTAATTGAGTCTGCAATAAACAAAGGTGAGGATCTTTATCTGCCAAAGCTTCCACTAAATTTTTAAAAGTTTTTTTAAGCCCTAAATCTTCAGAAATAAGGGTAATGCTCTGATCTGAAACCTCTTCAATTTCAGCCTTCGTCATCACATCAATAGCAACATTTACCGTGCTTGCACCACCGATAAATAAATATAAAGGCCATAAATCTAAAGTTCCACCCGCCAAATCCACTCTAGTCGGAGACGAGATACTAATTTTCTTCATCGATACCCTCTTAAACAATATCTATTCTAAATTCTTTAGATTAAAGATTTGCGCCTTTATCTTGTTCTTTAGTGTTTTCTTTTTTTAAATTCTTAATATTGAACTCAATAAAATAGTCTAGCGCACCCGGCTCTAATTTCATCATATATTTTGGATCTTTTACAGAAACATAAATTCCAAAATCAGGGGCTTGAGAAACTTGAGCCTCCCACCCTTTACCATCTCTTTGAAGAGAAATCGTAAACATCGGAACCAACTTGGCTGGTAGTTTTTCTAAAATATCAGACCCCTTAGCTTCTGCAAACTCCGTAAGCATCTCGCGAACTTTGTTTTGATCTAATTCTTTCTTACTGGAATCCTTTTTAGAATTAAAATCTTCAACCCAGTTTCCTTCTTTTCGGATAAAAGTATAGGTTTCATTTTTATATTTAATTTGAAACTTATCTACATTCGCCAAACCATGTCTAAAGACCCTGCGTTCTCTAAAGTCGATGGCTTTTTTTTCCAGACGCGATTGCCAAATTGAATTAACAACTGAAACTCTTTCTTCATTATCTTTACGAGCATAAACATTATCTTCAAAATTACTTTTTCCGGACACTTGTAGTGAATTCACCTTTCCACCAGAAGTCGTCAAAGTCATAATCGCATGGGGCCTATCAAGCCCATAATTTTTCCAATCAATGACTTCGTTTAACTCCAAAGTCTCAATCACTCTGTCCTCTTTCATAGACTCTAAAAAATCTTCAACTGCATTATTATCCGCAAGATCTTCAAGAGGCTTAAAAAGCTTCCAACCGTCAATCCCCCTAATTAACAAGATTTCCCCGTCAGCATTCACAATTTGAACCTTATCAATTTGATCGATAGAGTTTGAAATAATCAGCGAATTCTGACTTTTTAATTTATCTGAACTCGAAGACTTATACATATCCCAAAACGCCAAGCCACCGACCAGAACAAAAAGGCCTGTCAAACCTAACTTTGCATTTTTTTTCATTAGGCATTTTTCCTTTTGATCCAAAGCCCCAAAGCAATTCCACCAAGAATAAGAGGCAATGGAATAATAAATCCAAATAAAAACACAGAAAAACGAGTATTCGTAAGAATCATTTTCGTTGCAGAAGCTTCCTTCGGCGTAACACTAATTAAACTGTCTTCTTTTGCCAAGGCCGCCACACTGTTCAAAACTAAATCTCTATTTAAATTTTGGTACAGCATTTGATTTGTCAAAAAATCAACATCTCCAGCAACAATCATTGCGAATTTTTTATCGCCGCTAGCACCAGGGAATATTCCTGTAACTTCACTTACCACAGTCCACGTATCCACAGGACCTTCTCCAGCAATTTGTAAGGTATCAAACGACATTGCATTTGGATCTGTAGAAACTAACTCATCTACAATCACGTCTTTGACCGATTCGAACTTTTTAACACCTTGAGGATATCTAAATACCGTGGCTTCTGCTCTTCCAAAAGGTTTGGTAATTTTATTGTTTTGAGAAAAAATCACCCCCAATGTCGGACCCTGATTAATTCCTTTACCCATGACAGTATCTACTTGATTCAAAATATAGTTATTTTGAAAACGTAATCCTAATTTTCCAATCAAGCTATCAAGCCCTGTTTTCATTTTCGGTTCTTGAGCAATAAATAAGCTCCCACCCTTATGTAGGTACAATTCTAAAGCAGTAATTTCAAAATCTTGAAACTGCTGTTTCGGCCCAACAATAAAAACCACATCAGCATCAGTCGGAATAGTCGTCACCGTCGTCAAAGGCAATTCTTTAACCTCATAGCGATTACTCTCTAAAAGAGTTTTAAGAGATCCTAACCCAAGCCCGTCTTTAAGTTCTCCAAGAGACTCTTCTCCATGTCCTAAAACAAAATAGATAACTTTGCTATTCGTACGGAATACTTTAACCAAAGCAGAGGTGAAATCTTGTTCGTCAATTTTTTCAATACGATTTCTGCGTCCCTCGTATTCAACAAATGCAACTCCACTGCCTTTATCTACTCCAAACTTAGCAGATAAGTCTGGTTTCTCATTAACCTCTACAAATTCCAAAGAAATATTAGAATTATGATCCTGATATTTTTTGACAAGTTCTTTAAAAAGATTTCTATTTTCCTCGTTACCCTCAACGCCTCTTTTATAAAAAAAGAAGAATTTAAGATCCGACTTCATTTCCTTAACAACATTAATAGACTGAGAGGACAATGTATTAATTTTTGCCAAAGAAAAATCCCAAGTCTTAGAATATTTTCCTCCAAAATAATTAACCGCCACAAGAGTCCCTAGAAGCACCAAAACCATGCTTCCCATGCTCATGCCCTCTTTGGTTGTCTTCATAGAAAATAGATCTTTAAAAAATAATCTATCTTTGTAAATAGCCAACCCAATAAAAAAGATGACTAAAGCTAAACACACCCAACAAAAAGGTACCCAAACCTTAATTGTATAATAAGTCGCAAACATGGATAGCAGAGAAATAATCGCAAAAATAAAAGAGATTTTTCCAAGTTTACTCATTTGTTATCTCCATCTCGATGATTCAACAACTCGTTCAGTTAAAAAGCAGAACAACACGATAATGCTAGAAAAAAAGACAAGAGAACTTGAGCGGATAGTTCCCTCTACCAAAGCCGACAAATGATTTGCCAATGAAATATGTTCAAATATTTTCCGACCTGTTTCACCATCAACTAAAGACGCCCCATTGCCCACAAACCAAATCAACATATTAAAAATAACAGCTAAAACATAAGCCACAATACTATTTTCAGTCAGAGACGATGCAAACAGGTTCATCGCCGCATAAGTCGCACCCAAAAGAAAAATTCCGACAAAAGCAACTATCAATGGCGCCCACTGCACATCCGCCAATAGAGACGTCGCCAATGGATAAATAAAAGAGACAACAATAACGCCCAATATAGCTGTCAACAAAGCCAAATACTTACCTATAACAATCTGTCCGGAAGAAATTGGCGAAGTTAATAATAAATCAAATGTACGTAACTTTTTTTCTTCAGAAAGCAGTTTCATACTTAAAGCAGGTACTAAAAAAATAAGTAATAAATTTAGATAACTCAGCTGCGCGACGAAAACACTGTAGTGAATATTAAGTCTATTTTGAGGAACACCCTGCTGCATTACATAGTTCGTTAACAACTGAGCAAATGCATTTAACTGCATAGGATAAACCCAACTAAAAACAATACTCACTAAAAAGCAAATTACCCAAAATGTTGGGCTGAATAAAAATCCTTTACTCTCTTTTTTAAGAATTACCAAAGAACTATTCATGTTGCCCCCTATTTTCATCGGCATCATAAGTAAATTTTAAAAAGACATCTTCAAGATCTCTCTGAACAGGAGCTAACTCAACAAGTCCATAACCGGATTTAACAACTTCTGCAGAGATCATTTCTACCAAAGATTCATCGCCCTTTAAGTCTAAATCCCACTCACGCAAGGAAGCTCCATTTTGACAAGACAAAACGCCCCCTACTCCGGATAGGATATTTTTTAAATTTGGAACATCTCGACGAGTGCGCAAATGAACACGCAAATGACCTTTTTCCAAAGCAGCTAAGTTTTGAATTTTATCTTCGGCAACAATTTTACCTTTGTTAATGATAATGACCTTGTCACAGGTCGCTTCGACTTCTGATAAAATATGAGTCGATAAAATAATTGTATGTTGGCCACGCAATGTTTTAATCAATTCTCTGATCTCGGAAACCTGCTTAGGATCTAAACCCACCGTAGGTTCATCCAAAATTAAAACTTCAGGGTCTGACACAATAGCTTGGGCGATTCCAACTCTTTGCTTATACCCCTTAGATAAATGCTGAATCAAACGTCCACGAACATCCCCTAAATTCATTTTACCGATAGAATCATCGACGGCTTTTGAAATTTTATCTTTCGGGACTCCTTTTAACTCTGCAACATATTTCAAATAGTCTTGGACATACATATCAAGATACACCGGAGGCAACTCTGGTAAGTATCCAATATGTCTTTTTACTTCGATAGGATTCTCAAAAACATCATTTCCTGCGACTAAGGCTTGCCCAGAGGTCGGAGCCATAAAACCAGTAATGATTTTCATAGTTGTAGATTTGCCCGCCCCATTTGGACCTAGAAAACCAACGACATCACCTTTGCTCACGCTGAAGTTCAAAGAATCAATGGCACGTCTTGCACCGTAGTCTTTGGTCAGATTTTTTACTTCAATCATTTAAATCTCCTCTCAGAGTCTATTTGAAAATTTTAGACTCGAGAGAAAACCAGTCAAGATCTTGCGTGATTATAATGATTATTAAGTAAGCACTGCGACGAAAATAGTTTTAATCTACTTGGACAATCAGAGATTTTTCAGAGTGATAATTCACACGACCCAATTTATCTCCCTTAATTGGCTTCACAAAACGACACTCTACATAAATGACTTCCACCTTTTGCCCCAAACTCAGAGATTTCGTCGCCAATGACTCCTTAGCCACCCAATTTGCAACTTGTCTCATTTCAGAATCAGAAATAGGCTGCTCACGTGTTTTATGAATAATAGCATGCGCCCCGGGAAAATCTCTTAAATGAACCCATAAATCCCAAGCCTTTGCTTGCCTCAACAAGGCCAAATTATCAGCCCCCGACTTACCTAAATAAACAATCGCACCAGACTCTAAATGTAATTTACGTCCCTTTGCTTCGGTTTTTTTCATCAAATCTATCAATGAATTTTTTTGTACCTTCGGGGAATATTGAGATATCTCCAACTTTTTAATTTCTTGAATTAAGCTTTCTTGCCTCTGACGAGCACCATCCTTTTTAGCTGATAGCTGTTTTGCTTTAGAAAATGCTTGTTCAATATTCCAACTAAGACTCTGAGAGGCATCGATATATTTTTTAAATTCTGGAGAAACTTCCAAAGAACCTAAAGCTTTTAGTTCTTGCCCAACCTGAGCCCACACACTGTCTTCGTGACTATGGATTTGCTTATCTATTTCAGACAGAGCTTTGTTCTTTTTTATTAAATCTTTTTCTTTTTGTTTTTCCCACTGCACGCGCGGATCCAATGCCGTTTTAGCAGTTAATGCCCCACGGAAAAACTCATCCCACTCCTTTAAAAGAGCTACATAAGATCTTGCCTCTATGACCTGTTCAATTTTAGGTGGAGGCATAAGAGGCAGAGGCTTTTCCCACGCAATTTGTTTGCCGGAAATTTTAACTATTAAATTTGCCTGTTTAGGAATTAAGCGAAGCTCCATCTCGAGCGTATCCACTCCCCCCTTTAAAATAAACTTTATAACTCTGCCAAATTCAGACAATACATCTACGGAATGAAGATATTTTCCCTTACCGTGCGAGTTTAAAAACAAACCTACTGGCTTAGTTTTTGGGCCTTTTTTGAAAGGAGAAGTATCCTTCCTCAAAATTAAAAATGGCGTATTTGGGACTAAATCAAAAACCAACCAATTCATCTGGCCAGCTCCATGAAACCCCAAAGCTAGACCTCTGTCATTCGCCACAACCTCTTGAAGTTGATGGGTGATCAGAGTTTCGCCTATAATTTGAGCAACTAACTCGACCTCAAGTTGATTTAATGCTTTCATTCGATACATCCTTACCATCTAAGGGCCAATTTACAGGAGTTGTCCTTAGGTTCATCTATTTTATACCGATATTTTTCAGGTATGAATACAAGTACTCTCATTAAAATTGTAGAAGCTCAGTTGAAGGAAACATCTAATATTCGTGAAAATACAGGCGAATTTATTAGTAAGGTCGTCCATCTTTACACACTTCACATCTGCAAAGATGGCATTATTCCTTTGGAATACTTGGATGACGTTTTGTCAGATATTGAACATGAAGCTGTCGAAATTTTTCGCAAAAAAACCTATGGCTTTTTAACTCTTGAAGAATATCGTCGCCATAAATTTAAACAACTCGACGACAACTAAAGGTTGTCGTTTTTCACAAAACCCCTTTTAAGCCTTCTCTAAGATGGAATAATAAAGGGGACCAAACCCACACTTATCTGGCAAATATAAAACTCCATAATCCGTTTTTTCGCCAACTTCCACAATTCCAGCATCTATCAAACGAACTTGTTCTTTCTTTTTCTTTAAAAGCTTTTTGATCACTTCATCATTTTCGGCAGGACTGATTGAACAGGTCGAATACACTATTCGCCCTCCAGGTTTAACCGCTAATAGAGCCGCCGCCAAAAGAGAATACTGTCTAGATGCCAAGTGTTCTGTACGACGAGCACTCCATTCCTTTTGTGCAGCTGGGTTCTCTAGGATATGTCTTTCTCCTGAACACGGAGCATCCAATAAAATTCTATCAAAAGATGCAGGCTCTTTTAAACCAAATTGAACACCGTCTTTACCAGTCACCCATACATTATTACGAATATCCCTAGGTACATACTGCTGAAGAACTTTTTTTAATCTCTCTCTTCGCTCTGGAGATAAATCATTACAGAATACTTCCCCTTCACCTTTGTTTCCTTCGATCAGAATAAGACTTTTGCCTCCGGGAGCAGCACACATATCTAAAACTCGATCCCCAGGCTGAACCTCTAGTGCTCTGGCAACCAATACACTGGCAGGATCCATAATATAGATATCTAACAAATCATCTGACGACCTTTGAGGCTGGAGAGCTGTTTCACCGTCTAGCCAATAACAATTTGGCAAATAGCTTTGTTGAGACAGCTGATTCCATTTCTTTTCAGTGTCTTGTTTAGACCATTGATTTACGCGGGCAATTTGCTGTTCTTTATGAAGTAAAGCTTCAAACAGAGCAGGCCACCTGTCGCCATATATTTTAGAAAAATAAAGATAAAAAGGATGATCGGATGTCATCCTTAGATATTACTTTCGGATCGGAAAAGAGCAAATAAATTCAGTACCTTCATTGACCAGACTCTTAACAGCAACGGTACCGCCATGACTGTGCATGATATGCTTAATGATCGCCAACCCTAACCCCGTACCACCGGAGTCACGCCCACGCCCCTTATCAATGCGATAAAATCTCTCAAAAAGACGATCCAAATGCACTTCGGGGATCCCCGGTCCATTATCTATTACACGAAGGATAACATATTCTTTAATATCTCTTTCCCATCGAATCTTGATGGTCTTTCCTTCGGGAATATATTTGATCGCATTGGAAATCAAATTTCTTAAGACCTGCTCAACCTTAATTCCATCCGCCAGAAACTGAGGAGCATCCCCCTCAATCTGCATGGAAATATTTTTAGCATTGGCCAAAACAGATAACTCAGAAACAATTTGTTCGGAAACTGCCAAAGGATTCACAGTTTCCCATTTCAAATCTTGACTAGAATGTTCTAAAGAATTGATCGTCAACATATCATTTACAAGAGCCATCAACCGATCGACATTGTTAGAAATAATATCTAAAAATCTTCCAGCGTCCTTTAACTCGCCCGTTTTAACATCCTCGCGAAGGGTATCAACATAACCCTTTACGGAAGTTAAAGGAGTTCTCAACTCATGAGATGCATTTGCTACGAAATCAATACGAATCTGCTCTGCTTTTTTTAACTCAGAAATATCATGAAATACACCAACAACGCCGTACATTTCACCTGTATTTTCATTTTTAATAGGAGTGATCGATACAGAGAAATAACGAGGTACATCGCCCATAGCGGCTAACTTGACAGCAAATCTCTGAGTTCGAGCTGTTTTAATAACCTGCTCGAAACCTTCCAAGATATCGGCATTGCGAATAACCTGCTTCAAACTCAAATTATCTCTATTTAAAAAATCAGTAGGCAAAAACTGCGCAGCGAACTTCTCGTTGTAAAAAATAATTTTCTCATCCAAACCAATGCGAACGACACCTTCAGTGATACTATCGATAAAAGCTTTATTTTCCTCTTGGGATCTCAAAAAACGAGCTTTTCTATGCTTCATTTTTCGAGATATTTTATCCAAAATAATCTCTAAATCCGAAACATCCCTAGCATCATCAACTAGCAGGTTATCCGCATGCTCATCTTCGACAAGATTTCCATAAATTCTTTTATTTAAAACCTTAAGAGCCTTGGAAGTAACACGTTTATAGGGAAGCACGAAAAAATAAGAAATAACCGCTGAAACCAAAACAGCTCCAGCAAAGAAATTAAGTAATAATTCATTAAAAACAAAAGGACGAATTTGATATCGCAAATCTTCCAGAGATACGATTGCCAAAGCTAATAAACTGAAAGCTACTAACAGAGTAAAAAAATGCTTCCAAAATATTTTCCAAGGAAATCGATCTGCGTTCATTTTCTTAGTCTTCCACTCTCACGCGATAACCCACACCACGAATAGTTTCGATATTATCTCCCCATTCACCCAGTTTTTTACGAAGTCCAAACACATGAGTATCAATAGTTCTACCAATTACACTGATACCTTCGCCTTGAATATTTTCAATCAAACGTTCACGAGTTAGCACAGCTCCGCGATTTTGTATCAAAGTACTTAATAACTTAAATTCAGAAGGGGTGAAATGTAAAGTTTCACCTTTAAAAGTCGTTTCATAATTATCAAAATTAATGGTTAAACCCATCAAAGTGATTTCTTGCAGTTGTTTTTGAGGCAAGACTTTAGATCTTCTCAATAAAGCCTTCACACGAGCAATTAAAACAGCAGGCACAAAAGGTTTCGGCAAAAAGTCATCTGCTCCGCCCTCTAAGCCCTCAACTATATCATGGGGTTCGGACTTAGCAGTTACCATCAATATTGGCATATCCGGAGACACTGACCGCGCGGCTCTTACTAATTCAACACCGCTCATACCTGGCAACATCCAATCAAAAATGGCCATATCGAATATATCAGTTGCTAACTTTGCAGAGGCTTCCTCCCCTGTAGAGCATTCTGTGACTTTGTACCCTTGTCTTAAAAGATGAAGAGCCACTAGGTCTCTAATTTCTAATTCATCTTCAACAACAAGAATGTGCTCACTCGTTTTAGTCAAAACTTCCCCCATGCCGTATGTCTTTGCCCGTGACTGCAAAGATCACGTCTTCTGCAATGTTCGTCGCGTGATCCCCTAATCTTTCTAGATTACGAGCAATCAAAATTAAATCTAAAGATGCTTCTATGTCCTTAGAATGATTTTTCATATGGGCCACTGACTCATCAAAAACTTTACGCTTCAAATGATCAATTTCATCATCCATACGAAGAATTTTTTTTGAATTTTCGATATCTCCACGAACAAAACAGTCCAAGGATCCCTTGACCATTTTGCCTGCAATTTCAGACATTTTTTTGATGTCTTTTAAATGTTCGCTGGAGATTTGGCGAGTTAAGTAGTCTTTACTGGAATAAGAAATATTCACAGCCTGATCTCCCATTCTTTCCAGATCATTATTGATCTTTAGAACAGAAAGAACTAAACGCAAATCTTTAGCTACGGGCCCCTGTTTTGCCAAAATATTTACGCACACACTATCAATTTTGATGTGGTCATCATTGATTTGCTTTTCAAGAGCATGAACACCTTCAAAAAGAGTACGGTCTCCAGAAAGTAAACCTTCTGTAACCTGATACAA
>JBHIVS010000014.1:0-20466 GCA_041987885.1 Pseudobdellovibrionaceae bacterium
AGAGTTGTTCCTCGCCCCCCGCCAACAACTAGGGGTACAGAAAAACTTCCAAAACACATCACAAAGACAAATAAAAAAATCTGCAAAAGATGTTTCCAAAGACTCGGGATAAGAATTTTTCGATAAAATAAAATCTTCGAAGCCCCGGCTGCATAAGCCACAAAAGCCATTTTACCCAAACGTACTTCAAGAATTTCAGCGACAATAACGGCCACTAACCCAAGATTAATAATCGTATGAATAATAACGATCCCTAAAGTACCCATAGGGAAATAGTTAATAGCCTTTAAAGTCGAAAGCAGAATAAAAATAGTCGGCAACAAATTAGGAACTAAACACAAAAATTCAAATGATTTTCTGGCTTGTGAATTGCGGATTTTAATCAAGCTAAGGGCCGTCATCAATCCAAAAAACACAGCCGCCAAAGCAGAAAAAAAAGCCTGATATACTGTATTTTTGAGTGCCCATAAGATTTCACTCCAATCCAAATTATGCTCAATACGAAATTGAAACAATAAAAACAAGAAAGGAAAAATCAAAAATAGAACTACGCTAAAACGTAGTAACTGACGAAGATTCAATTTCTAGAACCTCTTCGAATATCTGTCCAAATTTTCAAAAGTCTTTCAACTTCTTCATTTGAAAGTACTTCAAATGGCAGAATTTTTCCCGTGTCTAAAGCAACTTCAAAATCAGTTCCCTCAGCAACGCCCTTACGAACCGGCATCATATAGTTTTTAGTCATAAGAATTTTTTGTCCTTCTTCGGACAACATCATATTTACAAACTTTTCCGCCAACTGACAATTTTTACAGAAATTAGGAACACCTACAAATTCATACTGAGAAGCCAAAGTTTCCTGAAAGGGCAAAGAAATATAAGAATCATTTTTCTCTTCGATTTTATGATACAAAGGAGACGTCGTATAAGAATATACCAAAGAAGATTGCTTATTAGTAAATAACCCATAAGAAGTCGACCACGAAGGTGAATAACTATGGACCTGATCATTCATTTTTTTAATGAAGTTAAAACCTTCTTCTTCGCCCTTCACCTTTAAAATCCAATACAAAAACTGCATTCCCGGAGAACTCGTTCTAGGGTCTTGTAAAGAAATACGACGGAAATAATCTTTATCCAAAAGATCATCTATAGTTGATGGATACGTAGCAAGCTCCCCTTTGCGGCTAATAAAGCTTAAAACACCCCAATCATAGGGAACAAAATAACCATTTTTAAAAGTAGCTCTGACGTGATCATAAGTATCTACACCTTGAATACTTAGTTTTTTCCAATTCTGCTCAGTGGCAGCCTTAGAAATATCAAACTGATCTAAGCCGACAACAACATCTGCTCCCAAACTTTCGCCTTCAATTTTCAAACGCTGCAATAAAATTCCAGAATCACTGCCTTCGATATATTCCAGTTTACAACCACAGCTTTTTTCAAAAAGCTCCTTAAGGGCAGGACCTGCTCCCCATTTGCTTGTAAATGAAGAATAAGCAAAAACTCTAACCACTGGCATATTTTCAGCGGTTTTTGCATTATCATTTTTATTAAGAACAGCAAAAAATAAACCTGTAAAAACAAAAGCTATAAATAGAATAAAGTGCTTCACGCTTACCACCAAATTCCGCGACGGCGTTTAAAGAAATAATAATCAATGCCTAGGCATCTTCCTGCCCCAGCCCATGCCATTACAAAGTGAATTGCTAAAAGAGTTTTCAAGAAAGCCTCAGTCTCTGGGCCAGAAATAAATAACATCAACAAACACAAGAGTATTGCCAACGTAGCGATAGGTCGCACAACATAACCCAATAGATAAGAAATCGCGATTGCGAACTCTAGACCAATAACAATAAATGCCATCGTCTGCCAATGAGCAATCAATGTGTTATTCGCAAAAATTTTAAACCAATCAGGAGCATTACTCGCCGGCAACCACTCTGCCATTTGATCTGCTAATGTTGGACGAGACAAATAATCGCCTCGATACTTCAACAATGCATTCTCTAGATAATAGTACCCTAGGTACACTCTTAAAAAAGCAAGAGGAACTAAGTGACCAACATATTTAATACTTTCAAAGAATGATAATAGCATGAGCTTATTGTGTCTTAGACACCCTTTCTTGGGCAAGTCTCCTCGAGGAAGCAATGAGCACAGTCTGGTTTTCTCGCCTTACAGACAGCTCGACCATGTGCGATTAAATAATGCGAGAGCATAATCCAATCTTCTTCCGGTACATATTTCACCAATTGCTTTTCGATCTGAACTGCATTGTCACCGCGGACCCAACCAAATCTATTGGCCAATCTTGTAACGTGAGTATCCACCACAATTCCACTGGGAATTCCAAAAGCATTGCCTAAAACAACATTGGCAGTTTTTCTTCCAACACCTGCAAGCTGGACCAAGGACTCAAGATCCTGAGGAACGTCTCCCTGATGTAAACTCACCAACGATTGAGCACAGGACTTCAAATTTTTTGCTTTATTTTTATAAAAACCACAGGACTTGATCAGTGTTTCTAAGTCCTCTAGAGAGGCTAGAGCCATCTTTTTCGCCGTTGGGTACTTTTTAAAAAGGGCCGGAGTGGTAAGGTTAACTCTATCATCCGTACACTGGGCAGACAAAATCGTCGCCACTAAAAGTTCAAAAGGATTTCGATAATTTAGAGCACAATGCGCGTCTGGATAGTAATGCTTCAGAAGCGCGATAGTATTATCAATGGAAACTTGTTTTGCGGTACTTTTTCTATTGGTCGCCATCATTGCCAATTGCTTCTACTGGACAACCTTCCATAGCTTCTTGGCATAAAGCTTCTTCTTCTGGAGACTCTGGTTGCTTAGAAACATAGGCATGCCCATCTTCATCATGCATAGCGAAGTTTTTTGGCGCAGTTAGGACGCATGCATCACAAGCGATGCACGATTCATCGACAAAAACTTTACCAGGTTTATTTTCTTTCCAAGCCTGACTTTTTTCAGCCATAAACCACTCCTTAAAACCAAGACCAAAGCGGCCTTAATATAAATCTTTTCATTCAGATGTCAAATAAGCATCCGGACTTGAGTCGCATTTTTTTACAAACCCATGTGTTAATTGTGAGTCTGACTCCTTCATAGTCTAAAATAAAACAGTGTTTTGGCAGAGAAATGCCCCAGAACAAGCATGAATGCCACCAAACATTAGGAGTAGCCATGGAAGGTCCTCGATCTCCGCAGGAGAAAGAATTTCCCCGCGTTTTAGAGTTTTTGGATAAAAACTTACGTAAACAAATCAACTGGTCCATTGCTGCGGAATATCCCACCGCTTTAACGCCAGCAAATATGCATAATATAAAAATTATAGCCACCCCAGATGAGGTTTTAGCCCATGCGGTTTTAAAGCCTCTTATTATTAAAACACCTCATATCGTTTTTAAGGCGGGGGCTATCGGCAGCGTTGTCACTGCTGATTCTCACCAAGGAAATGGCTATAGCTCGACAATCATCCAAGATTGCTTAAAGTCGGCAACCGAGCAAGCCTGCGATATCGCCATTCTATGGACCGATATTTTTGATTTCTATCGTAAGTTCGGCTTTGAGCTCGCCGGCTCTGAAGTCAGCTTCGTCATCGAAAATGAATTCGAGGCCAACCTTGAAAATCTAAGATTCTCAAACACCATGCGTGTTGCTCCCGATGCTATTCAACGTCTCTATTCACAACACTCCGTAGGATCCGTCAGAACATCTGAAGACATCAGAAAATTCCTAAATATTCCCCAAACGACGGTCTACACAGCTTGGGAACCCAACGGACAGCTTGCCGCTTATGCTATCGAAGGCAAAGGCATTGATCTAGGAGGCTACATCCATGAATGGGGTGGGGCCACTTCGAAGCTTATGGCTCTATTTAGCTATATTCGTACACAAAAACAAACTGCCTATACCATCATTTGCCCAAAGCATTCTCAAAATTTGATTCGTCAATTAAGTCAAATTACTACCAGTGTAAATTATGGTTTTTTAGGCATGATCAAAATCACAAATTTTGACGGACTTGCGACTAAAATAAAGCGTGCATTTAGAGCCGAAGGAATTGCAGATTTTGCACTGGAAAAACACGCGGATTACTATTTATTTGGAGTCGGCCAAGAATTGCTTACATTAAAAAATGAAAGTGACCTTATGCAGCTGTTGTTTGGCCCTGTGGACTATAAATTACTAAATGCTTTCTCTGACGAAGCAATCAACAAACTTCAAAAAATTCTTCCATTAAAGTTTTGGATCTGGGGATGGGATTCAATATGAAAAAAACACTGCTCTTTGGGCTTTCAGGACTTTTATTTGCTGGATGCGTGCAAATCCCTAATATGGATGAAGACGAAACTCCCACAACCGTAGAAGCGGTCGTTGAATCTTTATCCGCAGGCTGGGGTTCGACAGATCCGTTGAGTATGAAAAAAGGGAACTTTATTCTGAATCATACTTACAGAACAATAGACAATGGTGAAGAAAAGCTGGTTCTAGAAGAAGGTGTCACTGTCTTTGATCAAATCGAAAGAGCTAACGATTATCTCTATAAATTTTTATATCAAACACGCTATAAAGATAATCTAGGTAATGAAAAGATTAATACCACGGAGACACAAAGAGTTGTCAACAAAAGTGAAAATATAATTGAAGACATCTCGGAAGCTCAAGCTCTCGACGTACCTCCTCTGTTCAGCTTCTCAAAAAAGAAGGGTCTATCTGCTTATGCCGAAGACTATCGCATGACTTTAGGCTTCGAAAACCTAGTGGGTCTTGCCTATGCTTGTGAACTCAGTGAAGATCAACAAAAATACTGTCGAGAACAACTAAAGTATGATTCTTGTGAAGTAAAATGCTTTAATCTCAAAAAAACTTCGGCAGTTGTAGATAAGCCTCCTTATATGAAGCAAATTGCTCCTTGCTCTGATCCTTTAAATTGCAAAACAACCTATGAAACAGTTTCTTTTGACTGGGCTGTCTACTATAAAAAAGGTGCCAATACAGAAAAACAAAAAGTAAATTATTCTATCACAATGAATAAAGAGCTTCCTTTCTTAGCGCGCGTAACAAGTTACTGCTATCGCACCTTGGTTGCCGTCGAATCACAAATGGTTCCTGTAAGGTTCTGCAACAGACAAGAGAATTATATTGAAACTCAAACAAGTTCAGCTTTTTAAGAATTTAAATAATAGCTCAGGTATTACTATTTTAAAATAAACACAGAGAGAACTAGAGATAGTTCTCTCTTCAATTTCGCTGAGTTCGTTGCAAATAATTCTTTATTCAGATAACTTATTTCATATCAACAAGGAGATACTTTCATGAAAAAAATCGCTGTCGTATTATCCGGATCAGGCTTCAAGGACGGTTCCGAAATTACCGAATCTGTTAGTTTACTGATCGCCTTGAATCAAGCAGGCGCGAATGTTTCTATGTTTGCTCCAAATATCGATTTCGAATCTGTAAATCACCTAACTGGCGTAAAATCAGAGACTAGAAATTCACTCGTAGAATCAGCAAGAATTGCACGTGGACACATACAAGATTTAAAAAACTTAAAAGTTCAAGACTTTGACGCCATGGTAATGCCCGGTGGCTATGGCGCTGCAAATGTTCTAAGTTCTTGGGGAACTCAAGGTGCTAAATGCACTGTCATCGAGGATTTAAAAAGAATTATTTTAGATTTTCACGAAGCTAGCAAACCTATCGGTGCGATTTGCATTGCTCCAGTAATTTTGGCCAAAGTTTTAGGAGATAAAAAAGTAACTCTCACTATCGGCAATGATCCAGAAACAATTGCCGAAATTTCAAAAACAGGAGCTCAACACGAAGAGTGCCCCGTTGATGACTATATTACCGACAGAGAAACAAAAGTTGTTACAACACCTGCATATATGTACGGAGACGCAAAACCCAACCAAGTATTTGCAGGAATTTTTGGTTTGGCACATGAAATTGTAGAATGGGCTTAAGATGAAAAAAAATATTGCACTTATCTTTGGTGGAAAATCGGCAGAGCATGAAGTGTCTCTACGTTCAGCAAAAAATATATTCAATGCTATTGATAAAAATTTATTCTCAGTCACCTTAATTGGAATCTCCAAAGAAGGTACCTGGTACAAATTCAAAAACGAATCCGTTTTTTCAGAAAATATTCGCATTCAAGATTCTGAGTTTCATACAAAAGCAGAACGAGTGACTTTAATTTCTGACAAAGGCCACCCTTATATTTACTCTCTGACACTTCAAACCAGTGAACCTGTGGATATCGCCTTCCCTATTATCCACGGGACAATGGGAGAAGATGGAACGATTCAAGGTCTTTTCAAAATGATGCAGCTGCCTTTTGTGGGCTGTGGAGTTTGGTCCTCTGCTGCCGGCATGGATAAAGAAATTATGAAAAGACTTTTACAACATGCAAATATCCCTTCTGCAAAGTATGTCTTGATAACTCCTGAAAATATTCCCTCGCATCAAGAACTCGTTAAAGAATTAGGATCACCCTTTTTCATTAAACCTGCGAATGCAGGCTCTTCCGTGGGAGTTCATAAAATTAAAACTGCTGCGGACTACGATACAAAAATTAAGGACTCCTTGCAGTTTGACTTTAAAGTACTCGCTGAAGAATTCATTCAAGGTCGCGAGCTCGAGTGTTCGGTCATGGGATTAAACAGTTCTCCGAAGGCATCACTACCTGGAGAAATTGTTCTTCAAGCAGAGTTTTATTCTTATGAGGCCAAATACATAGATGAAAATGGCGCACGAATTGAAATTCCAGCAAGACTGCCTGAGGACATTACCAAAAACCTTCAGTCCATGGCGGAGAAAACATTTCAAGCAATGGGCTGCGATGGATTAACTCGTGTCGACTTTTTCCTCACCACATCTGGTAAACTCTACATTAATGAAATCAACACTTTACCAGGGTTTACACAAATTTCTATGTATCCAAAAATGTGGGAAGCATCTGGAATTTCTTATCAGAAACTTGTCACAGAACTTATTCACCTAGGCTTTCAAAAGTTTGAAAAAGACTCGGCCCTAAGAATGAGTTATCTCGACTAAAGATAAACTATTAATAACATAGAGGTTTCTAAAATAATTAAGGAAATCTCTATGTTTTTTTCAAGTATTCCAATAAATTAACATGAACAACCATTTATTTATAGCTATGTTGTTGTACAGATGAGACTGAAAAACATACTCAGAAAATCGACGCTCAATCAAAGGATATACACGGTTATTGGTATCTTACTAATACTCGTGACAATTCAATTAGCGGTTCTGTTTTTCAGTATGACAATTATCTCTGCTGTTCGTGTTTTCACTCACGGCGAAAGTATTTGGTCTAAAGGACAAAAACTTGCCGTTATTAGTCTCTATCAATATGCACGAACCAAAGACGAAAATTACTACAAAGAATATTACAAAAGCATTATTCCCATTCTAAGTTACCGACTGGCTTCTGATTCAATTTTATCACCTCAGATGAATGAAACAGTTATTCGCAAAGGTCTGAGTGAGGGTGGAATTGTTGAGCCCGACATCGATCGAACAATTGTTCTCATTAAAGTTCTTAAAGACGATAAATATTTTAAAGAAACTTTGGTCATTTGGAATAATGCCAATAAAACAATCGATGAACTCACAGCGCTTGCAAAAAAATTACATGCACAAGTTCAAAGTAAAGCTTCAGAAAAAGAAATTACAACCACTCTTTCTGAAATTGAAAATATAGATAGATTATTGACTACCAAAGAAGAAGAGTATTCGGCGATTTTAGGTAAATCATCTCGTATGCTTGAAAAAGTCTTAGGTGTTCTACAGACTATTCTAACTGTAATTACTCAAATTATTGCCCTAGTAATTATCACAGTAACCCTAAGAAATTTATCTCGTCGCCTGACTGAACTTAAAAATGCGACTAACAAAATTCAATCAGGAAACTATAATGTCGTCCTACCAATTCGCTCAACAGATGAACTAGGACAATTGGCTCACTCGATCAATCGTTTAGCCACAGAATTAGAAATTAGCATTGGAAATACAGAACGAGCGGAAAACTCGAATAAAACCAAGAGCATGTTTTTAGCCAATATGTCTCATGAAATCAGAACGCCTCTTTCTGCAATTATCGGTTATTCAGAACTTCTTAAAGAAGAGCAAATTGGACTTGAAGAAAAGAATCACTATATTGAAGTGATTCAACGTACAGGTGATCATCTAAATAGTATTATAAACGATATTTTAGACATCTCGAAAATTGAAGCTGGTCATTTAGAAATTAAAAAATCTCTTGTTCACTTGCCAACAATTATCAGCGAAGTTCGTTCTGTTCTTGAAAGCAAAACCCGAGGTAAAAATTTAGATTTGATTATCCAGCAAACACCTCGTTTGCCGGAATATTTGATAACCGATCCAAATCGATTAAAACAAATTCTTTTCAATATCGCAGGAAATGCTGTTAAGTTTACCCAAAATGGCTTTGTGAAAATATCTATAGACGCGAATGATAAAACAATTCGGTTTTTGATTTCAGACTCAGGTATAGGAATTCCTGAAGAAGACAAGCCTCACTTATTTAATCAATTCAAACAAGCTACCAATAATAATTCACAAAGAATTGAAGGGACTGGACTAGGATTGGCATTGTCTAGATTAATGGCTCAGCTTCTAGGTGGAAATGTAACTCTGGTTGAATCACGTATTGGCCAAGGCAGTATCTTTTTAGCTGAGATTGCATTTATTTTACCTGAAAAACAAATACTTCCAAGCGCAGACCTTAACGGTGATTTTACTTCGAGTCCTACACCTCTAAGTGCTTACAAAATTTTAGTTGTAGATGATGTTGCTGATAATAGATTTTTAGTTAAAAGACTTTTGGAAAAAAAAGGTGCACAAATTGTTTTAGCCGAAAATGGCTTAAAAGCTATTGAAATTGCCAAAGCCGACCCTACAATCAGTATCATTCTTATGGATATCCAAATGCCTGTTATGAATGGATATACAGCTACCAAAGAACTACGTAAAATGAATATCAAAATTCCTATCATTGCCCTTACTGCCAATGCGATGAGCGAAGATCGTGACAAATGTATAGAGGCCGGTTGTGACGATTATCTATCAAAACCGATCAACACTTCAGAACTTTTAAGCAAACTAAAGTCACTTCCTAGAGCACTTCCTTAGTCTGAGAACAGCCCTTGCATTAATGCTAATTTATATTGGCACTTTTATGCATTGGGGTTCATATGCAAGAACAAATTAAGACTATTAGCTATTATGAAAAATCTGAAAAATCTAAGCACTGTGATTTTATCTCTGCGCAAAATAACTGCGTATTGTGTGGAACAGTCCTAGAACTCCAACATCTAGTGGATCATCATCAAAATGAAGTGACTGAAGATGCTACCTGCCCTCACTGTAAAGTCAAAGCTAGATCTAAAAAGCACGGTCTACACTAATTTATAATTCGCCAAAAATGTTGGTTTGTTGACTGGTGAGCCTCAAAAAATTGACACTTTTAACCTAGTGTCAATTTTTTGATCCCTGAAAAAAAACTTCCTTCAGGTTTTAAATCAGAAATTCCAAAGGTTGAATTTTTTAAACCTAAAAGACAATCGCCACTAACGATCTGCCATTGATTCATTTGCACAAGACCCACATCCAATTGGGCTGCTATTTTTTCTGCTTTTTCCGAAGAACCAAAAATAACAGCAGAGTGAGCTAAATAACTTGTATTCACCCATTTGGCGATTTCATGCTGATATTTTACCGTAGAGATAATAAACAAAGGAACCTTAAGAGAATCTTGCTGTTTTTCCGAGCAGTTTGTTAAATCCACAGTGAATACTGGAGCTTGAACATTCAGATCTAGAGTTATAGTTTTACCATGTTCTGACGGAATTTCCGAAGCATACTTTGCCAACTTCAAAATCTCAGATTTAAATAGCGGCCCATAAAAATCTCTAGAATGACAGTCTATAGCTGGCTGAAGAGATTGCAGATAAGCCTTCAAACTCTCTAAAAAAGCTTCTCGCATACTCTCTAAAATGAAAATTCGAGCCCCATTCCAATAGCTACGCCCCATTCCCATCAATAGCGGTTCTAGTATCTGGGCCATATTTTTTTGAAAATTAAAGTCAGCCAAAACTATAACTGAATTTTTACTGCTGCCTTGAAACTGAATTTTCTTATAATTCTCTGCCATTTTCGCCAACAGAGGACTTGAAGATATCGAATCACCAATAAAACTAACGGCCGCTACTGAAGGATGCAGAGCCATAACCTCAAATAATTCTTCAGATCCAATTAAAATTTGAACTGCGCCAGTTGGAAAAGAAACTTCATTAAATAACTCCGCAAGCAAATTAGCGGTTATTGCAGACGTTTCAGATATACGTACAATACATACATTTCCCGCAATAAATGCAGGTAAAATTCTTTCTAAAGTTTCTTTGAGACAAAAAATATCAGAAGCAGAAATTACAATGATTCCCGAGGCTAATCTGTCTTTCAATAATTCTTCATAATTTTTATTAGCTAACTGCTGTTTATGATAGTCCACAAAAGGCTTTAAAACTTTGTCTTTCATGAACTGAATACTTAACCCTTGAAACTGGGCTTCTTCTTCAGAGAAATAATTTAATTTTTCTAACAGCACTTTTAAAATTTTTTCTACATACAATAAACGATCAGAAATGCTGAGTTGTTTTAATTCAACTAAACTTTTTTTTGATCCTTGTAGTGCCAAAATAAAATCCATTGGATCTGACTGAACACTTCTTCCAATATGCTTTTCTGGATTAAATATTGAAAAAATCTCAGAGAACTTTTGCCCCTGCGAAGCTACTGCTTGTCCATTCACATAATTAAGAAAATCCAATGTCACACCTTAGTAAATATTCTTATTTCTATAATTCATAAGATATTCAGATATCTCATTGGCTTTTAATATCTCATCTACAAGCCCAAGCTCAATGGCTTTTTGAGGTGCATATGGAAATTGTGCCTCATCGGGAAATTGCGCCACAGCAAATCCTCCTTTAGCCTTAATTGCCGAAACTCCCTCGACCCCATCGGTTCCAAATCCACCTAATAGAATTGAAAATGCATTTTTTCCTAAGGATTCTGCCGCAGATTTAAATAGTACAGAACTGGAAGGTAATTGAGAAAACTCAGGTTCACCTTTTTCTAAATTTAGAATAGGCCCCGAAAGACCACTAGATATCTTGCCATGCACTTGAGCTGGAATAAAATAAACATTTCCAATAGCCAAAGTTTCTTGATTGCTGACAACTTTTAAATTTACCTTCGATCTCCCTTTGAGCTTGCTAATATAAGAATTCGCAAAGCCCGCAATCGTAGAACACGCAACTACTACAGGTGGAGTATCTTGTGCTAAACTAGTTATTATTCTCTCTAGATCATTGGAAGAACCTGCGTTTCCACCAATCAAAATTGCCTTAATTTGATTCTTAGGCACAAAAGCACTGACCGATGACGTCGATACTTTGGCAACATCGGCTACCACAGAGTTCATAGATTTTTGCGAATTTCGCAAACCTTTTAAGACATTCACAGAAGCTGCTGCTTTAACCTTTGAAACCAAGGACTCCGCCAATGTTTTTAAGACCGTCGGATCAAACTGAGAAGGCTTATGCACAAACTCCACAGCCCCTAACTCTAGGGATTTCAAAGCAGCATCACCTGTTGCAGACAACGAAGAAACCATAACCACAGGAACTGGCATATGCTTCATAAGTTTCTCTAAAAAGACAACACCAGACATTTTTGGCATCTCGATATCCAAAGTTACTACATCTGGTTTTTTTGAAACTATTAAATCCCTTGCCTGATAGGGATCTACGGCCGTCCCAACAACTTCTAAACCAGAAGCCTGAAAAATTTTAGCGAATAAAGTTCGAACAGTCGCAGAATCATCGACAATGAGTACTTTAATATTTTTTGCTGTTCTTAAAGTAGTAAAACCCGAAACGTCTACTTTTGCAGTTTCTCCGTCGGCACCAACTTGTGTCTGCGTCGTATCATGACGAACATCAAAATTAGTCGTATTTAATTTAATAGTGCGAGCATACTCACCGCCAACATTTCTCTCGATAATAGATATACCAGCTTCTTTTAGATATTTTTCAGCGGCTTCGATATTTCTCTCGCCGATACCAGCACCTAATTGAGAAACCGCGATAACATTGGCACCACCATAGATCTTAGCTTTTAAACGTTCTTTCTTTGCTCCTAGACGAATACATGCCTCGATCAGATCACGAATTGCATCGGACCCATAACGATGTCCCCCTGCATCTCCAGGCGGAGGTTCGGGAAGTACAAAATGATTTAAACCACCTACCTGAGCCGAAGCATCAAAAAGAGCCACGGCAACACAACTACCTAAAAGAGTCGATATGATAGTGTCATCAGCAAAAGCTGCAATTTTACCAGGATATAAATAATGTGTCTTCAAGCTGCCACCATCTTTTCAACATCTAAAATAAGTGCGTTTTTTTCTTCATACAAAAGTATATTGCTAACGAAAGTGGATGATTGATCCACTTCAAATGAGCTAATTTTTCGTAACTGAGACTCTGATGCAGATACTAATTCTTTGGTATTCTTTGCACAGATAACAAATTGATTTTCTTTAACAGAACAAATAATTCCTACTTGGCAATTATCAACTGAATCCGTCAAGCCAGCATAAGACAAATCTATAACTGGCAATGCCTCGCCTCGAAAAGACATATAACCTAAAACTTTTTCTGTTTTATCTATTAGAGGATTCATTTTTTTAAAAGAGGTAATTTCTCTAATAACTTTCAAAGGCAATGCAAAAATACTTTGGTGTATTTCAAAAACTAAATATTGTTCTTCAAGTGTTTCTGCAAATCTTTCATTTAAATCTTTGTAGACAATTTCGTCCGACTTAATATTTATAACAAGACGCTCTGTATATTCTAAAGTTGCTAATAAATACTTTTTTAAAGAATTTTCCGAATCAAAAACATTTTTACTTTCAAATACAAAATTTAGCCATTTGCTAAAAAATTTTAATTCATTTGTTTCGGCATCAACAATCCATCCAGAAAACTCTTCTTTAAGACCTTCAATCGCCAATTTTTCTTTTTCAATAGAATTAGCCAACAAAGATTGCAAACGAGCTTTGATACTCTCAATAAAGTATATCTTCAGTTCTTCGGTAAAATCATCGTTTAAAAAATCACTCATGCGGCCTCTAATTCTTTTTGACTAGAATTTGCAAAAAATTCTGCAATTAAAGACTCTGGATCGATCACATATACAACACGTTCATCTGACAACACGGAGAGGCCTTTACATCCTCTTTGCTTATTCACGATCTGATCAAATTCTTTAACAACAAGTTCTGTTTGTGTTTCAACTTTATGAACATATAAAGCCAAATACTCTTCCTTATAGCGGATAATAACAAAACATCCCTCAGAGTAATTAAACCCAAAACGTCGTTCGTATATATCTTTATATTCACACACCAGAATAGATTTTCCATCTAGCTGCAAATAGGTTCCTTCAGTAAGACGAGTAAGTTGCGCTTCATTCACGGGCACCACTCGATCAACTGCTGTCAATGGAACTGCCAAATAGCTTTCTTGCCAATGGCATAACAAAATACTATCCACCATTATATGGCGAAGATGTGGAATACGAATAACGATCTCCAACCCATGTCCTTCTTGGGATGCCAGATCGATACTCCCCTTTAGCTTTAATACAGATGTTTTCACAACATCCATGCCAACACCACGACCAGACAAAGTTGTTACTTTTTCTCGTGTGCTAAATCCATGTTCAAAAATTAAAGAATAGACTTGTGAATCTGTCATTTGTTCTGCGGCATCTAAATTTACTAAGCCTTTGCTTACAGCTTTATTTATGATCTTTTGTCGATTTAACCCAAGACCATCATCTGTAATTTTAAACACCACTTCATTATCCAAATTTTCAATCTGAAGCTTAATCTGCCCCTTAGGACTCTTTCCTTGAGTGACCCTTTCGAACTGATCTTCGATACCATGATCCAAGGAGTTTCTGAGAATATGAATCAAACTGTCATATATTTCTCTTGCTAAAAATTTATCTAATAAAACTTCTTCACCTTCGATAGAAAACTGCACATCTTTGTTAAGCTCTGTCGCCACCTGACGAACTAAAACATAAAGACCTTTAAACAAACTTTTAGCTTTTTCATGACTTGCAACTTTAATCTGATTCTGAAGTTGATCTGAAATTTTTGAGAGATTTAATATAAAATCGTCTTGGCGTTTCTGATGCTCTACAGGATTTTGCTTCAATGACTCAATATCTTTAAGAGCTGCAAACGAATTTTTAAGAACCAAAAGTTCTCCAGAGAGTCTCATGAAATTTTCAAATAAATCAGAGCTAAGCCAAATTCCTTGTTGTTGATGGGAACTCGTATCGCGCTTATCGGAACGATGTACAGCTTTTAAATCTTTCGCTTGATAAGACAGGGCTCCGTATTCGGAGATAAGCTCAATAGCTTCACTTAACTCTTCAGGATAAAGTTCTCTTTGCTCCTTTAAGGAGTTAATTAAGTTACTAAGAATGCGAGAGCTTTTAAAAAAGATGTCTATTAGCTGGTCATTTACCTGTACACCCGCATCTTTAATCTTACCTAAAACAGCTTCAAATTCATGAGCAATCGAGCCCACCATTTGACCACCAGGGATAGCCCCAACATTGCCTTTTAGCGTATGAATTTTCCTGAATAGAGTTTGAGTTATTTCAAAATCGTGGGGGTATTTTTCTAGCTGACCAATAAGATCTTCAAGATCTGAAAGAATCCCATGCGCTTCTTCGAAAAAAGTAACTTTGAGCTGATCAACTTGAACTAAATCAATGATCGAATCTAGATCATACTTAAAATCTTGATCATCTCCATTGAATTGGCTCATAAAATTCCGGTCCCTTTAGAAAAGATAAACTTTTGAAATGTATCGGAATTTTTTAAGATTTTATGCAGATCCTCAGATAAAATATCAGAGGATCTTTGAAGGTTTAATGAAGTAAACCTAGACTAAAGACAAGGTATCAAGGATCTTTTTCTGAATGTCCTTCATTTCTGCATCAGATCTTTTAATAGCTCTTTTAAAGTCTAGATCAGGAATGGACCATGCTGGGATTAAATGAAGATGATAATGAGGCACCTCAAAACCAGCTACGATCTGTCCAACTCTTGGAGCACCAGATGCTTTCAAAATGGCTTTACCAATTTTTTGAGAAACTGTGTGAAGGTGAGCGTAGGTCTCCGCAGGAACCTCTGTCCAATGATTGATTTCTTGTTTGCAAATAACTAAGGCATGGCCAAGATTCACCTGATCTAGGGCCAAAAAAGACAAGATCGTATCATCTTCATAAATTTTGTAGGCTGGTAATTCACCTTGAATGATCTTTGTAAAAACAGAAGGCATTATTCCTCTCCTTTGAATGAAAAGAATAATGCCTTAAATAAGTATCAACTGTCAGCTATTTTAAATTAGCGCACACCTAAACGACCAAGTCTTAGATTTTGCAAATAGTCATCTTCAGTAAATCTAATCACTCTGCTTTTATCTGATTGAGAAGTTAAATAGGCCATATATACAGGCATCGCACTTGGTGTTTTCACTATTGTTTGGCCATCCATGATTTGACCCGGTTTTGCCATTGTATTCTCAATGGTATAACGATCGTACTTTGTACCTCTTAAAAGATGTTCAGCAAGACTTACCGGATTTTCAACACGTACACATCCAGAGCTTAATTGACGTTGAGCTTCAGACAACAACTGACGTTGATTAGTATCATGTAAGTATATCGCAAAAGAATTCGTCAACGAGAATTTTAAGCTTCCCAATGCGTTTCCAGTATGTGGCTTTTGACGAATATAGAAATCTGCATTCGTCGCATTCAAACCATTCCAATCAATTGTAGAAGGATCAATTTTTCTAGAGAAATCTTTATTCAAAACTTCATAGTTCGATTTTTCAAAGTAAGCATTAATATCAGATGAGCTTAGACGTTTTAAATCTTCAACTTTATCTTCTTTAAAAATTGTAGGAGGAACGACCCAATAAGGGTTGATAACAACATTAACGATTTTATCTACAATTGTAGGCGTCTTACGAGCAGCTCTACCTGTAATTGTTTTCAAATTTAAATACTCTGAATAACCAGAAGTTCTATCGATCATATTTAAATAAGACATAGCGATATTTACAAAAACATATCGATTGCCTAGATTTTGAGGGAACCATCTTAATTTTTCCATATCTTGACGCAATTGCTGAGCACGAGCTTCACAACTTGTGTTTAAATACTGGAAAGTTTTCCCGCCATAACTAATTTTTCCATCTGGATTAAATCTAAGACTCCACTGAACGTCTCTGATTGCGTCTACCGTAGATTGATCCATACGACTAGAGTGATCAATGATATCATAACCTAAAAGCATTAATCGGCCTTTGATATCATATACAGCCTGATCTACACTCCCTAAACCCAATGTTTTAGAGAATCTTGGAAGTTGATTCCAAATACCCTGCTTACAGCTTTGATAAATGGATCTATGCGCTTCTCTTAAAGCCTCATATTCGGGCATTTTAGGAGACAAAGATTCCGCTGTTCTGCTTAAGTCACCATAGTTTTGCGCGATACGATTTCTAAGCTCAGCAGCAGAAATAAATGATTTTTTAGAAATCTTAACATCAGCACCAACAAGTGCAGGATCAACTATCCCCGTAGAGATATCCTTTAACATTTTTAAATAGTTATTTACAGCCTGGGATTTTAAAGCAAAAGAATTAGGATTATAAGAGTACTCTCTTTCCATTGCTGTTGACCAATAATAGTCTTGATAAAGTCCATGGTCGCTGGCTTCTTGAAGAGCCTGACGAATGTGATAAATAGAATAATCACTGACAGCATTTACATAGTCTTGGGTAGTGTTTGCTTTTACGCTTGCACCCAATAACATCACCGCGGAAAGAACTAAAAGAGAAGATTTCATATCCCTTACTCCTAATCAATTTAATAAGCTGACTATTAATAGATATCTGTGCAAAACCATAGCCACGTTTCATATCGTTACAAAAATAAAAGACGAAACACGGGTATTTTTGATCTGAGTTTTGGCAAGCCCTTTGCTTTATGTAAAATGAACTCGATTGTAAGAACTCTAGACAGGTTAAACCACAACAATCTGTACATAGTTTAGACAGTAGAATAACGAAAATGGGAGTGCTGTAATGAAAAGCTTTAAATCAATTATCTCAACGGGACTGCTTTCAATGCCTTTGGCCTTAACGGCATGTAAGATGGATTCAAGCACTCCAGCCTCCACAGTTATTCGCAAAGCCAAAGTGGCTCAAACAAAAACAACTGATGATGCAGATTCTACTTTAACTAATAATATAGATACCGAAATATCCGAACAGGAAGTTGCAATACCTACGACGAGCGAATCCGAACAAAACTCTGTAGATACCGAAGACCAGGCCCCTACAGTTGCTAATTCCACAGAAGATAAATCACCGAAGGGCAATACTGAAACAACGGAAAAAACCACAGAATCAACGCAAATCACTTCAGACATTAAACAGTGCTTACAAGATCTGTGTGAAGTACCCGCAGAAGTATCGCTTAAAGTATTTATTAAAAACCAAGAAAATATCACTGCTGCCTCAAAAGAGTATTTAGAAAAAAACTTTAAAGAGAAAATAAACAAGACTCTGGAAGCATACTCAAAAGAAGGAGAAGCTTACTCCGAAGTAATTAAAAAATTCGAAACTGAATTCGCAAAAACAAAATTGAATGAAAAACAACTGCGCGCCCTGAGGTTTTTATCTGCTATTAATGTCAGCAAAGAAGATAAGTCTCAATTTGAAAAAATCATGCTGACTCATCAGAATACTGATTTTATTAAATCTTACTCTGAAAAAATTAATTCTAAATTAAGTGCTTTAAAGTACTTTACAAAATTACAAAAAAATACAAAGGCAAAAATCGCGGTTCAGACTGAAGCGCAACAAATTATTAAACTTATAAAATCTATCAACACCTCTGTTGGAGCTCCCATCTTAGGAATCAATAAACCCCTTATTATCAGAGCTTTAAGTCAAGATACATTAGATACAGACTCATTAACAGATCTTATGAATGTCTCTATTATGACAAGACTTTTAGATGCAGTCTTAAAAGCAGAAACAGATACAACTCAACATATTTCTTTGTCTGAAAAAGAATTGATTTCTAAAATTTCCGCAGATCTTCATAGTAAATTTTCTGATCGTAGAAAAAATATCGAAAAAAGTTTAAACTCTTGCTCGATCTCCTTAACCCAAGGAATTCAATTTTATGGATCTGAATCTCAAATATTAGCCATGGAAGCTAACTCTTATGCGACAATCAAAGAAGCAGCTAATACTCTTGAAGATGGCGATTCTTTAAAAAATCGAATTTCTCAAATCCAAATCTTGTCGCCTCTTTCAAGAGAAAAATATACGAACTTTTTTAGTAAGTATCTTAATGATTTAACATCTCAATCTAACGAAAATATTAACTTGGTCAAAAACATCTCCGAGCCAGAAGCTCTAACTTTGGCGGTTGCGAAATCATTACTTCCAGACAGGAACAATATTTCCTGCGAAAAGACCCTAGACACTAGTTCCGCTATGCTAGAAACGATAGATGATGAGTATTTGAAATTGAGTTGGGTAACTTCTCACGCAAGCAATGCTGGAATTTCCACAACAGCAATCGCTAAATTATTAGGAGAAATGATCTACGACCACCCCAAAGCCATGGAAAAACATAAACAGTGTTTAGCTTCTTCGGGATTAAATGCAGAACAAACTAAAAATGACTCTGCCTATAAATTTGCAACAGAACTTTTAGCAAAACTTTCGACTCAAACTGGTAAAGCAAAGATGAATCTTGGATGTAGTTTATTGTCTTTAATGTCAGACAAAGATATCGCTGGTGATTTAGGTACAAAAGAAGTTCTAGGCGCCTTAAGAATACATCAAGCTCAAGGAAAACAAATACCAGCTAGCTGCCAAAATTTACCACAAAAAATTGAATTTGCGAAAGCTTTGAGCTGTCAGGAATAGTGGCTATTTTTTAAAGAAAATTTTGAAACGAGCACATATTTTTAAATTATATAGATCAAAAAAAATCCCCCGCAATGAGCAGGGGATTTTTTAAATTATCTGTAAGCCATAAATTTCTATCGCGAATTAGCGAGCAGGAATTTTAAGACCTTCTTTGCCAGCCCAGTGTCCACGTGGACGATAGATACGGTTATTAGCGTATTGCTCAAAAGCGTGTGCACACCATCCAGAAATACGTGAAGCCGCAAAAATCGGAGTGAATAAGTCTGTTGGGATACCCATTGAATAATAAACAGTCGCAGAATAGAAATCCACATTAGGCATCAAGCCTTTTTCATTAAACATAGTATCGTCAATCAAAGTAGACATTTCATACATCTCATGGATACCAGCTTGTTTTGTAAGCTTGTCAGACATACCACGTAAAATACGAGCACGTGGATCACCATTTTTATAAACACGGTGACCAATCCCCATTACTTTTTCTTTGGCAGCTAGAGCATCTTTTACGAACTGTTGTGCTCTTTCCATTGTGCCAATTTGTTTTAACATCAAAATAACTTGTTCATTCGCACCACCGTGCAAAGGACCTTTAAGTGCACCAATTGCAGAAACAATCGCAGAATGTAAATCAGATAGAGAAGACGAAGTTACACGAGTAGCAAAAGCAGAACAGTTAAGCTCATGGTCAGCATGAAGAATTAAACAAGTATCCATAACCTTTACATGCTCAGCATTAGGCTCTTTACCACCACCTAGCATATACATAAGATTCCATGCCATTGACTTATCAGTCTTAGGTGCTACAGGGTCTTTACCATTTCTAATTGCATCAAATGCACATAGCAAAGTTCCCATTTTTGCAGTCAAGCGAACTGCCTTACGAAGATTTGCTTCCGGACTATTATCACCAGCATCTTTATCCCAATGAGCCAACAAAGAAACTGCAGTACGCAACCAACCCATTGGGTGAACATTTGTAGGAATAGTTTTTAAAACAGTGATGATCTCTGGGCTTAAAGTCATTTCTGAATGAAGTTCTTTAGAAAAATTTTTAAGCTCATCAGCTGAAGGAAGTTTGTCATTCCAAAGTAGATAAGTAACTTCTTCAAACGTTGAGTTTGCAGCAAGATCTTCAATCGTGTAACCACGGAAATTCAAAGAGTCCTCAACGATGAATGACACCTTTGTCGTACATGCAACAACACCCTCAAGTCCTTTATCACATGCACCTTCATAAATATTTACAGCCATAGCGGTATCCTTTCTCACTCGAATCTATTTTT
>JBHIVS010000015.1:0-18867 GCA_041987885.1 Pseudobdellovibrionaceae bacterium
TGGATTAAGGGTTTCTCCTTCCGTAGCAGCCAGACATTCTTCGACATTTAATGATGCAGTCAAAGCAGAAGACGGTGATTCAGAAACCTATGCGACATTTATGTCGAGTGAAGATGTCGGATATTTAGGTTGGGATTTTCAGTTTTAAGTATTAAATTAAGTTGTTATAAGAAACTAAAATTTAAAAAATGTTTTTAACAAGAGATTTATTGTTTTAAAGCTTATTAAAATATTCCTAGCACAGATTAAAAAAAAGGAGACCTGCCAAAAGGTCTCCTTTTTTAATTTAGGAAATAGATAAAACTACAGAGCTGACTGTAAAAGCTCTCTAGAATTTTTAGAAAGATCAGGAACTGCTACGATACGTCTGATTTCCTTAAGTGCTTTTTCTTTCATATCTGGATTTAACTTTTGTACATAGTTAAAAGCAGCACAAAGACGAGCCGCCACCTGTGGATTTAACTTGTCGATTTCAATAATTTTATCCGCATAGAATTCATAGGCATTTAGGTCAGGATCATTGAACTTAACCATATTTCCACCAAAATTTCTAAGTAACGAATAGACATTATTTGGGTTCGCCAAATTAAATGCAGGATGTTTCGTCAAAGCTTTCACATCATCTAGAATTTGATGGCGAGACGTCGTCGCTTGAGCTGCAAACCATTTATTGATAACAACGGCATCATTTTTCCAAGTATTATAGAAATCCTCAAGTGCCTCTGTACGATAAGCAGAATCAGAGTCCGCTAAAATATTTAATGCCGTCATTTTGTCAGTCATGTTTTCGGCATTCCAATATTGTGTATGAACTAACTTAAGCATGTCTTCTTGTTCTAAGCGAGCTAAGTAAGACAGAGCTAGATTTTTAAGCTGTCTATGTCCAAATGTTTTTGAATCATGGGCTTTGGTATCAACACCATGATATTTTTTATAGATTTTTAAAAGTCCTTCTTTATGGGTAGAAGCAATAGTTTTAACCAAGGCTTGTTTTGCCTTTAAGAAAGATTTTGCATCTAACACACTTTCAGATTGAGCCAATACCGCATAGCTAGGCAATTGCAGCATTTGAGCTCTAAATGCAGGGTCCATAGAATCGTCGTTAATAACGGTTCCAAGTGCCTTGATAAAGCGAGCATCTGCTTCAGGGTTTTTCCCAGCTCTGGCTTGGGCAATCATGGATGATAATAATTTTTGTGAAATCTTTTGAGACATTTCACGACGGTTGAAAGAGTCCGTATCTTTTTCCATCAAGAAGTAAATGTCTTCATCATTTGCTTCCCAAGCTAAATTAATAGGCGCAGAGAACTCACGCAAAATTGATAAAACCGGTTTTTCCTTAAGTCCCGTGAAAGTATAAACAGCCTTTTGATCTTTAAGTTCAATCAAAGATTTTCCATCGCTGTTCACTGTGATTTCAGGACAATTTAGATTTAATTCTTTTCCATTTTTATCTAAAAGACCCATCATCAAAGGAATATGGAATGGTTCTTTGGTCGCTTGTCCTGGGGTTGCAGGGCAAGATTGTTCTAGATGTATTTCTAAAGTTCCTTTATCAGCATGATAAATTTCCTGAACCTTAACAACCGGTGTGCCGGCTTGATGATACCATCTACGGAATTGAGTAAAGTCTTTGCCATTGGGTTCAGAAATCGCTGCGGCAAAATCTTCTGTAGTTACGGCTTGGCCATCATGACGACGGAAGTATTCATCCATTCCTTTGCGGAAGCCCTTACGACCTACGATATTTTGCATCATGCGAATAACTTCAGAACCTTTTTCGTAGATAGTCATAGTAAAGAAATTATCAACGGCCATACAAGACTCAGGACGGACGGGGTGCGCATTAGGACCCGCATCCTCTGCAAACTGACCAATTCTAAGGCCATCAACATCATTAATTCTTTGAACTCCACGATCGCCAACATCGGCAGAAAATTCTTGGTCTCTGAAAACTGTTAAGCCTTCCTTTAGAGACAATTGAAACCAATCTCTTAGAGTGACTCTGTTTCCCGTCCAGTTATGGAAGTACTCATGGGCTACTACAGATTCAATAGCATGGAAATCGGCGTCGGTAGCAGAATTTGAATCTGCTAATACCAAACGAGAATTAAAGATGTTTAAACCTTTATTTTCCATGGCCCCGGCATTGAAATCATCAATGGCAACGATCATGTAATCATTTAAATCGTACTCTAGACCAAAAGTATCTTCGTCCCATTTCATAGATTTTTTTAAGGACTCTAAAGCATGATGACAACGATCTTGTTTTCCATGGGCCGCATAGACTTCAAGATTTACTTTGCGACCGCTCGTAGTGATATAGTCTCCACGAATTACACCAAGGTCTCCGGCCACAAGGGCGAAAAGATAACATGGTTTTTTGTGTGGATCTCTCCAGTAAGCTTTGTGACGACCATTTCCTAGTTCTTCGACTTTGATACGGTCACCGTTAGATAATAAAACTGGATATTTAGTTTTATCGGCTTCGATCGTGACAGAGTAAGAAGTCATGATATCAGGGCGGTCGAAAAAGTAGGTGATTCTTCTGAATCCTTGGGCTTCACATTGCGTACAAAATATTCCATTAGATTTGTAAAGTCCTTCAAGAGAAGTATTATTTTGAGGCTGAAGCTCAGTAATAATCTCTAAGGTAAAATTATCAGGAACTTTAGAAATCGTTAGGTCCTCTTTAGTTACTTGATAGTCGGTGATAAGTGTTCCGTCGATTTTGATTGAAATAAGTTTTAAATCCTCACCATTTAAAATTAAAGCTGCTCCAGCATCTTTTTTTAAGATTTGGCTGGTTGCAACCACTGTACAGACGTCTTCATTTAGATTGAAGTCGAGGTTTATGTTTTTAACTTCAAAGGAAGGGGCTTTATAGTCCTTAAGGTAAATTTTTTCTTGTGTCATGTGGCCTCAGTTCCGATAATGGGGTGATGAGTATTAGGTTTTCTTCTATCACAGTTACGACCTTTCAGCTACCTAAGATGCTGTCTTTTTATGAAATCTTGGGGGTTCAATTCGACCTGACAAAGGTTGATAAGGGGAGTCAATTATATCGCGCAAAGATGAACGATATTGAGTTTGTTCTTTGTGAGGCGGTAGGGGGATCTTATACTGAAATTCCAAGACTTCAGTTGTCTTTTTCCGTATCAAATTGTGAGCAAACATCTGCAAAATTGGTATCTGAAGGATTTTATTGCATCTTGGACCCTGCGGATCTTCAAGGCCGTAAAACCAGTATTTTTAATGATCCAGATGGTAATACTGTCGAAATTTTCTCTATCTAGACGTCCTTCCTGTTAGGTTTCTTTACTGATGACTAGTTCTGCGTTTACAGACGTTGAATAAGTCATTTTTGTTTATTTAAATTAGAAGAAATATTAATTCAGGGGGCTTTCTTGTTTGTTAAATCATTATTATTGGCTTTGGTTTTTTCTGCATCGGCAAATGAATCGACACATCCTGCGGTAGTGAGTGCGGAACAGAAAGAGCCCTCAACAAACCAAGAACTAAGTATCGAAGACGCAGGTTCGGATTCTCAAACAGTAAATTCGGAGCAATCTTCAGGAGAAAGTGAAGTTGCGAAAACGTTGGATTCGTCAGAGTCAACAAAACCCGCTGAGTCTGAAGTTTCCGAAACGGAAAATTCAAATCCTACAAGTGATGTTGTGGTGACACCTCAAGATTCGGGCACAACCACACCTGATATGTCCTGCAGTGATATGTTTGTAGAGTATTTAAAGCGTCAACCTAAGGCTGTGCAGGATAAAAACTTGGATACCTATTATACGGCCTTAGATTCTTATGGTTTTAGTTCCTTAAAAAATGACGAATTTGCATGGAAAGAAAAAGAAGCAGAATACAAAGAAAACTATAAAAGAACTTTAGCAACAAAGAGTAGTTCCTATCGCCTGTATTCAAAAGTAAAATTAGGAAAATATGACTTTAAAAAGAAAGGTTTTCCAATAGAAGTTTCTATTGAGAAAGACGGACTTTTAGGAACCTTCTATAGCGGTGGCTATATGTCGGCAATAATTAGTTCCACAGTGTATGGCGGAAACTACTCATGTTTTGGAAGAGTCGATAGCGGAATTTACCCAAGATTTTTGAATATAAACGTAAACAATCTAAAAAAATCCTTATTTATTTCCGTACCAGAAGCTGAAGCCAAAGAAATAACAGCCTCCCTAGGCCAAGAACGTCTAGTAGAAATGAACTTATACGTAGAACCAATAAACGTAAAAGCAAAACCAGCCCTGTTCTCAAAAACAGAGATAGGCTACACAGTAATAACAAAAGCCCAAAAAGCGACCCTAAGACTAATAGATAAAAACTTCGAAATATCTCTGTAAAAAAAAAGAAAAAACAAAAAAAAAGCCCCCACTCAAAAAAGAGTAGGGGCTTCGTATTTTAAAAACCAAAAAAGTTAATATCATTTCCCCCTCCAAGACCCCAAGCAAAGCAAGGGGAAATCCCTCCCTTCTAAAATCAAGTTCCGCAGCCGCTCTCAGCAAAGCTGAGGCGCCGCGAGGACTGTCCGAAGATTTTAGAAGGGAGGGATTTCCCCGTCCCCGCAGAAAAGAATAAGGAGGAAAAAGAAATTAATGCTGATACATGCTGTCTTCGAAGGCAGCCAGAGCGGCTTTTGCTCCTTCTCCCATAGCGATGATAATCTGTTTGTAAGGAACCGTCGTGCAGTCTCCGGCAGCATAAATTCCTGGAACAGAAGTACGACCTTTATTGTCGACCACGATCTCGCCAAATTTTGTCAATTCAACAGTGTCTTTCAAAAATTGAGTGCTTGGTACCAAACCAATTTGCACAAAAATTCCATCCAAACCTTCTGTTTTAGTTTGTTCAGAAGCACGATCGACATATTCAAGAGTCGTTACTTTGCCACCATCGCCAACAACTTTCGAAGTTTTTGCATTTGTGACAATCGAAGTATTTGGAAGTGATTTTAATTTATCCACTAAAACTTGGTCAGCTTTAAGTGTGTCATTAAATTCAAAGACCACGACTTCTTTCACGATACCAGCTAAGTCAATAGCGGCTTCAACGCCAGAATTTCCTCCACCGATAACGGCCACTTTTTTACCTTTGTAAAAAGGCCCATCACAGTGAGGGCAGTAAGCAACACCACGACCAAGATAATCTTTTTCACCCTCAACACCCAGTTGTCTCCATTTAGCACCTGTCGTGATGATGATGGAATCTGCTGTTAAAGTTTCGCCACTTTCTAGTTCGACTTTACGAGGCTTTACGTCCGTGTGAATTTTTTTAACACGACGGTTTTCGAAAGTTTTAATTGGATACTCTGCCATATGCTGTGCCATCTGAGCTGACAATTGAGGACCTTCGGTATATTTAGTTCCGATAAGGTTTTCAATGCCTTTGGTCTCTTGAACTTGGCCACCAATTTTTTCTGTGATGACGGCTGTCGAAAGTCCTTTACGGGCACTGTAAATAGAAGCCGATGCTCCTGCAGGGCCTCCACCAATAACTAAAACCTTAAAGTGCCCTAGGTTTTCATTCGAAAGCTCGATAGGAGCAGCATTTTCATCAACACCATAGGCTTGTTCAATTTTTTCTAATAAATCTAAAACAGAAATTCTGCCAGAGTGGAACATTTTTCCATCTTTAACAACGGAAGGTACACCTTGAATTCCAATAGATTTAACAAGGTCTTCAGCATAACCACCGTCGATGATTTCATGTTTCATAGATCCATGAATGATCGCCATTTGATTAATCGCTTGAACCACATCAGGGCAATTTTCACACGTCAGGGACATAAATGTTTGAATAGTGATATTTTTTTTCAAACGTTTAACTCTGTTTGCAATAACGCTGTCTAAGAGTTTACCTTTACCGTCACTATTTAAAATCGCCAAAATTAATGACGTAAATTCATGGCCCCCTGGGATGCCCTTAAATATAATTCCTGTATGTTTTCCATTATGGGTAATGTGGAACTGAGGAATATCAGATGTTCCAGAACTTTTTACAGCAGAAATTTTATCAGAAGTACTAGCCACATCCTCTAGCATTTGCACTAAGTCGGATTGATCGGCATGAGAGCTCGTTTCGTAGACTAGTTCAACTGTTCCTTCAAGAGCTGCAAAGACAGAGGTAAGTTGTTCTTTAAGTTGTGCATCAATCATATAGGTCTCCTTTGGGGCAAAATTCAAAAACTTGTATTTTTAGATATTCTTTAAAATCTTCTTTTAGGATTTTATTGAAAATACTTTATGTATAGTCGCAGCAAATCCTTTGTGCTTTAAAGAATATCTGAAAGCACAAGCTAAGGTGAAATCTGGAAAATGTTGTTAAAATATTATCTAATCTAAGATTTTTATTTGTATGTAAAGAGCGAGAGAGAAGGTGGTTCGCGAGCGAACCACCTTAAATAAAAATCTAGAGATTAGATTTTACCAACTAGGTCAAGACCTGGTTTCAAAGTTTTTGCACCAGCAGTCCATTTAGCAGGGCATACTTCGCCTGGGTTTTTAGCAATGTATTGAGCCGCTTGAACTTTTCTGAAAAGTTCGTCAGCGTTACGGCCAATACCATTGTCATTAACTTCAGCAAGTACGATTTTACCTTCTGGGTTAACTAAGAATGTACCACGGTAAGCAAGACCAGCTTCTTCGATATGAACACCGAATGCACGAGTCAAGTGACCAGTTGGGTCAGCAAGCATTGGGTATTTGATTTTTTTGATTGTCTCAGAAGCATCATGCCAAGCTTTGTGAGTGAAGTGAGTGTCTGTAGACACAGAGTAAACTTCAACACCTAGTTTTTGAAACTCTGGGTATTTATCAGCCATATCACCTAGTTCAGTAGGGCATACGAATGTGAAGTCAGCAGGGTAAAAGAAAAAGATAGACCATTTACCTTTAAGGTCATCTTGAGTAACAGTCTTGAAACCATCGTTGTGGTAAGATTCAACTTTGAAATCAACAATCTTTGTATTGATAAGTGTTTGCATTTTATTCTCCTTGAATAAAAAAGTGGTTTAGTTTTTGAACTTTCTACGAAAGCTCTAAATCAGTTCACTATATCTAGGGACTTGAGTTTCTAGATATTTCTTTCGTATGTCAGATTAGGTCGGGATGGAGTTTAAGTAAAATCAATTATTCAAATATGTTGATAGATTTTGCTTATTGTGTCATCTTAGGCCTGTAAATGCCTAAAAAGGAGTCTTTTTATGAGCCCTAAAGTGAATTTCTCTCTAACTCAGCTCGAATATGTGATCGCTGTGCATAAATACGGTCATTTTGCGAAGGCTGCTGAGGCTTGTCATGTGACACAGCCTACCTTGAGTATGCAGATCCAAAAGCTCGAAGAAGATCTAGGTGTGGTTATTTTTGATAGATCAAAAAAACCTATTTTGTTAACTCCCGTTGGGAAAACTTTAATTACACAGATGCAAACTGTTTTATTTGAAGCAAAAAAAATTGCCAACATTATTGAGCAAGAACAAAAAGGTGGATTGCAAGGGGAGTTAGTTATTGGTGTTATACCAACGATTGCTCCTTATCTTTTGCCGAGGTTATTGCCGTCCTGTGAAGATTTATTTCCTGATGTTAAATTGATTATTCGAGAAATGCAGACAGAGCATATTCTATCTGCATTGGACGAAGATGAAATTGACGTTGGAATTTTGGCGACTCCAACTCAAGTTGCGAAAATTTTTGAATACCCATTGTACTATGAACCTTTCTATTTGCTTTGCGATAAAAAACACGAGTATGCCAATTTGAAAAAAATTAAACACTCGGCTCTAAAGGTTGATGATATTTGGTTGCTTGAAGAGGGGCATTGTTTACGAAATCAAGTTTTAGATATTTGCTCGATTAGAGAAAATCAATCAGATGAAAAAAGATATAAATTTGAAAGCGGCAGCTTAGAGACTTTAAAAAATGTTATCAATGTCTATGGCGGATATACGTTATTGCCACAGCTAGCCTCTGAAGATATCGGGGCCAATAGTCGAGTGATACCTTTTGAGCGTCCAGTCCCAGCCAGAGAAATCGGTTTAGTCTACAGAAGAGAGCACTACAAGGGTGAGCTTATTGAAACATTGGGCGATGCTATTCTAAAATCGATACCCGAAGAGATTCGAAAAATAAGACCGAAAGACCTTGAGGTTGTGGCGATATCTTAAAAACTCTCCAGACTCTGGTGTTTTCGCTGCGGAAAAAGTTTCTCAGCAGCCACGAAAAGCCGGCATATAGCGATCTTGCGTTGAAGCATAAGTTGAGGCTGGCCACCACAGGGTGAGGGGCCAGTTTATATTAATTTAAAGAAAATTTCATATTGGGACATTCTTTTTGTTCGATAATTTTTTCGACTATCGCTTGTGAGTATTAAAATTATACATTTCATTTTATTTATAGAAAGTGAGGAATTTAATTATTATTTTTATAGTATCTGCTCTTTAGATTGGGGAATTTAGAGAAAAGAAACTTTAGGGAAAATATCTAAAAGCGATAATTTCTTAAGGGAGACATTTATTCAAACAATAACTGAACGTTAGGCATAATTTTTTTAGAAAGAGGGGGAGTATGAAAATGAAAAGCGTATCAGTTAAAAAAACTTTTGGTGTATTGGGTTTGTTGACAACGGTGATTCTTTTTCAGAATTGTAGTAAGACGGCGTTTCAAGAGGCCGGTGGGGATTTAGATTTATCCCCTAAGTATTCTGCATTTACCGGAAATGGGGATTCTTTGCTCGGCGATGGCGGCATTCAAGGTGAAGTTTCGGTTGGGACACTTACAGGTTCTGGATTGGAAATTCCTGTGGGTTATAGCTGCAGTACCACCTCAAATATGAGTTTAATTAGATCTGATGTGGATGTGGCTACCTATTTTGTTCTTTATGAAATGGTAGAAGGCGAATGCATGAAAAGAATTTGTACTGAAGAGCAAAGAGAAAACATTTTAACAAAAAAGAAACTCGTATTGAGTGAACAGTGTGTAAGTAAGTTAAAAGACGGAACAGAGTATAGAGTTTATTTCCTAGATAGCCGTCGAAGTTCTTATTTCATGCAAACTATAGGTGTGGCAGATTCTTATAGATTTGACAGGAACTTGAAAAATTTCGTTTCCACGGATAAAAGATTTAAAGAAAAATTTCCAATTAATGTATTAGTTGCTAATGATCCAAGAGTAGGACCGTCATCTTTGTCTGAAAATCAATGTGATCATTTATATTAGAATTATTTTAGAAAGCACGAGGTCGTACATCTTTTGATAGGATGAAGTTGACGACCTCGTATTCCTTATTTTAAAGGGATATCAATTTTATTCACGACTTCGTTAGACATATTTTTAAGCTCTACGGTCATCTTTTTATGAGCCCAGTCAATTTGTGCAAGACCAAAATTTTCTTTGTTATAAAAATTCCCAACATAAAACTGATCTGCATCAGAAAATTTAGTCGGACGATTTAAAGCGCTGGCCGTAATTTCAACCAAATCTCCGTAGCCTTGCAATGGCATTTTTGAAATAGTGCCTATGTGACGATCTCCAGAAAAAATCACTACATTTTTTGCTTTGGTTTTTTTGATGAGATCAAAAAACTTTTGACGTTCTTTGGGGAAATTTCCCCATTTTTCAAAAGTCGGATCGTTAGGAATGAGCTGATAGCTAGAAACCACAATGCGAAGTTCCGCAGGTTTTTTGAATTCTTTTTCAAGCCACTTCCATTGAGCATCACCTAAGACAGTGCTTTTTTCATTTGGCAAAAAGTTATAGGCTTTTCCTTCAAGCCCTGGACGATCTAAAAGTTCTCCTCGGAAATAGCGAGTATCTAGCAGGATTATTTGCACGCGTTGTTTTTTAGGTCCAATAATTTTGCTATGATAAATTCCTTTTTGATCCATTGGCAGAGCAGCCCTAGTGTAAGACCAAAAATTCATAAGGTCTTCTTGGGCAGCATCTTTTTCTGTCCAAGAAGCGCCGCCATCTTTCAATCCAAAATCATGATCATCCCAAGTAACTAAGAAAGGAACTTTTTCTCTGATAGAGCGAAATTCAGGGATATGGTCGAGTTTTTTATACTGTTCTGCTCGAGGCGTTTGAGTGGGATTACTTGCGTAAACATTGTCTCCCATGAAAATAAAAAGTTCTGGATTATTGCTTTCGATAGTTTTCCAGATAGGTTGAGGTTGATCTTGGTTCGCACAAGAGCCAAAAGCTAACTTAGTTAATTTAGCTCCTGTATTTAAACCTCTAAAGGGTAGATCAGAAACATATTTAGTGGCCTTTGGAGCCTCGGAGGCAGCGGCTTGGGCCGTTGGCGAGGTGGTCGATGGCGGAGGTGATTGTAGGGTCGAACAGGCAGGGAACAGAAATAGTAAACTCAACAATAATTTTTTCACATCATCTCCTTTGATATCGCGGACTTATTTCATAAAAGCTTTTGAGTTTTGGCAATGAATTTAAGCAACTTTTTGGGGACAGGGTCTCTAAAGTTTAGACAGCTAGGGTTGGATAAATTGCAATACAGAAGCTTTTGTCTCATTTTGATCGGGCATGGGCTTTGAATAAGTATTAAAATATGGAAACTAAGTTGAAGCTGAAGCTCTTATTGCTGTTTATTGTGATAGCGACCATGACCATCATTAACGGAGGGATTGCCCATGCAAAGTCCTCTAGTCACTTATTTTCCAGTGCTCGTAAGGAGTATGTAAGCTCTAAGTCAGCAGTTCGTAAGATCAGTCCTCAGGAAATTTCTATAGCTATGGGAATTGCGGAAGAAAGGACTCAAGCTCTTGAACAACAAATTAAAATCTATTTAAATGTTCATGAAATGGGTTTTTGGGATCGTTGGCTCAAAAGTGTGAATATCTATGAAGTTCGTGAAAACTATGCTCGCCATGTATTAAGTCATTTAAAAGCCATGACAGACGTTTTGAAGTTGAGACGTCTAAGTGGAAATAAATTTTCAAGTATCAATGAGTTTCAATTCAATATTTTACTTAGACAAAGTGAATTTGTATTAAATGTTAGTACGACGAAGGATAGCTTTGTTCGTTTACCGCGCAAAAGCTTACTTGCTCAGAGACTCGACAAAGCTATTTATATGTACAATCAAGAACGTTTAGTTTTTGACGCCAAAATGGTTGCTTGGAATGAGTAATACGCAGCCATCTTCCTTCATTCGACCCTGTTTTAACGGAGCCCCCATGTGATTGCATTTTGAGCTGATTGCACCAAACTCTTGGTTGTGATAGGTGAGTAGAATAGTTTTTGAATCCAACTCGATCTCAAGCAGAGAGTTGTTATTTTTGATAGTACTGACGAGATCTTCAATTTTTCCTAAAGCAATCCAATTCGTTGAGTTCAAAGAGAGCTCCGATTTTAATGGTTGGCGAGGCAATCCAGTTACTAGGATATTTAAAATGAGAAGTTAAGTTTAATAGTTATAACTAGGAATCAGGTGTGAAAATAAAAAAAGGAGCTAAATGATCTGTACCCCAAAAATTAGACAGGAAAATAAAAAGACCTAGTAGGTTTTTAGGGGTACCCTTCTAAGAAGGAGAAGATCATGAAGCCTTGGATAAAAAACGCTAGAGCTGCTTTTGGTAATAACTCTAGCGTTTCTAATTTCGGAGATAAGCAAATCAGCTTTACACCGGAGTTTAAAAAGAATGCTGTTAAATTCTATAAAATGGGACACTCGCCTGGAGAGATATTCTCAGATGCAGGTTTAGATCCAAAAGTTTTTCCAGAAAACTACTGTTCTAAATCCATCGCTCGCTGGCTAAAAAGCCAAGATATTCATGGTGCTAAGATATTTTCTCAAGAACGAAGAGGCAAAGGGTCTACGGGTAGACCCAAGGGATCAGCCAAGCAGAAAAAGCCTATGTCTATGAGCCAAATGGAAGCTCGATTGGCATATCTAGAGGCAGAGAACGACTTCTTAAAAAAGCTCCATGCCTTGGTAAAAAAGGGCGAATAAAATCGCGTTATTTGCTAATTGCCAAGGCTATTGAAAATCAACCAACCCTAAAAATTTCCGATCTGTGCGGAGTTGCAAATATTCATCGCTCGCTCTTCTATTATTGGAAAGAGCATGAATATGATCGCGTAAATAAAGACGAATCTGTACTGAGAATAGTTAAACTCATTCATAAAAAAAGTCATAACAAGGCTGGCATTCGAACAACAGTGATGAAAATCCAACGCAAATTTGGCCTGATAGTAAACCCTAAGAAAGTGGCTCGCCTTAAAAGAGAGTATGGACTACTAACAAAGATTAGAAGAAAACGAAAATTCAACATACACAGTTTTAAACAAACTGAACATTCAGTTAAGAAGAATATTTTAGCTAGAAACTTTTCTCCGCTAAAAGCGGATCAAGTTTATAGTACAGATATAACAGAGCTTAGGTTTGGAAACTCACAGAAAGCTTATCTGTCAGCAGTGAAAGATCTATGTACCAAAGAAATATTAGCTTATTCGACCTCAACGTCTCTTGGAATGAGCTTATCTTTGGACGTAGCAAAAAAATGCTTAAAAAACTTATCCCCGGAGACACGAAAAAAATTAATCATACATTCTGATCAAGGAGTTCATTATACAAATTTCGCATTCAGGGGTATTTTAGAAAATTCCAATGTTCAGCAATCGATGTCACGCAGAGGAAATTGCCTAGATAATGCACCAATAGAAAGTTTCTTTGGTCATTTGAAAGATGAGCTTGATTTGTCTACTTGCAAAACTTATGAGGAAGTAAAAGAATCTGTAAGAAAGTATATTTCTTACTACAACAAACAAAGACCCCAATGGGGTCTAAAAGCAAAAACCCCTGCAGAGTACAGGGGTTTTATCGAAGGAACCTCTTTTATTTAATCTGTCCTAAATTCGGGGTACAGATCACTGTAAGCTGCCTTTTTTATTTGTTTTCGAAGATTATTTACGGCCTTCTAAATTAATAGCATCAACACGGATATCTTCTAATTTTTTGCAGGTTTTATCTGGATTCGCTTTTGTACATTCCGTATAGACATGGGTCATAAGTTTTTCCCAGTCCGTGCGATCAGCCACCCAATTTTTTAGATCACTTTCAGATGTTTTTTTATAAACATCCATTTTTTTCAAAAGCGGTAAAGCATTTTTGAAATAGTAATTTTTTTGAGTCCAAGCCAAGTCGGAAATTTCATCAAAGGATGGCATCCAGTAAGGAGGCTCTGCAAAATCAATTTTTGCTGTTTCAGAAGTGGTAACCGGAGGCGTTGTTGTTACTTCAGTAGCTTCTGTTTTATTTTTGTCTGCAAAAGCAGCAAAACTTTGAATTAAAAGAAGAGATATAATTAATTTTTTCATTATCTTGCTCCTTTCGAAGCAGTACCTGTTGATGGTGTTTCAACGGGTTCATCGTAAACGTGTTCAATTTTACTAATTGCTGTTTTATATCCAGCTGATCCTAAACGATGGATCTTAAACTGTTTTCGAGCAACACAGGTATTTTTTTGATACATTGTTACTTCAGTGTCACCTTTGTATCCAAAAGCGTTGTCAGGATGGTTAGCACCATGTGAGCCCGTGAAAAAGTCAAAACGGTTAGCACCCTTGATAGCTCCACCTGTATCCATCACAATAAAGTATCCAGGATGTTTAATAGTTTTTCCATTTGGCATTTTAATTTTTTTACCACGCATTGCCGGTAATTCGATGACGTCTCCCATACGGAAGTGACGAGGATCTGCGGCAACACTCATATAAGGAATTAAACAACGACCAGCGGCGCCGCGAGCTGTTTCGCAGTCGCCGATATCAATAGTTTTACCAGTATATTTTAAACTTTTACCACTTGCTAAGGTTCCAGAACCTTGTAGCTTAACTTCTTGGTTAAACTTAGAACAAGGTTTATTTGACTTACAAAGATCACGAACGTGCGGTACGTAATAAATCGTTGATTGTGCAATATTGCCCTTACATGCGTCAGCAATGGGTGCGAGTGCTAGCAACCCAGCGAAAGTTAGAAAGCGTATTTTTGCTTTCCCTGTGCGCGAGGTTAAAGAAAGTTCGTTCTTCATAAGATAATCCCTATCACAACTTTAGAAGTTTACTTTAATTTATGATAGGTGCTATCGGACAAAGTATTTAGAACTTATAGCTTTTCAGCGAAGAAAGATGACTAAAGCCGAGTCTAGTTTTTCTATCTAAAAACAGCCTCACAGCGGCGGCCCTGTAGAATACCTTTAGTTTGTTCCCTAAATATTTGAGGAACAAGTCCTAAGGAACCCTTAAGTACTCCCTTACTCACAGACAGAATCGACAAGCGAGCTAATGTTAATCCATCAAAGCGTCGTCCTAATGTCCATAGAGTTAGTCCCATCGGTGCCAGCGATCTTAATGCTTCAGTGTATCTCAAGTCGGGACGGTATCCATGATCTCGAATAACTTCCGAAGCAATATCAAGAACCGCTTCACGAAGGGCTCCGATGTCGTTAAGATGTCCTTTTCTTTTTATAAAACTCGTAATTCCAATTTTTTCAATTCCGTACTTTAAAAAATTTTTTTCAACTACTTTGAGAATTTCTTTTTGAGAATCGGTAGGAGTTTCTCCAATTTGCAATAATCGCTTCGTAAAGCCTTCTGCATCACCGATAAGAAGATTCAATCCAGCAGCGGCAGGCGGAATTAATAGGCCATTGAGTTTTATCGTTTTTCCAAAATCAATCAATGTCATCTTTGAATCTAAACTCAGACCTTTCTCATCACTTTTTAAGTTTGATATAAAGTTTTCGGGGCGTAGGTCTGCGTGAACTTCTTTTGTGACGAGGGTCATATAGGCTAGATTTTGTAGTAACAGAGAGAATGTTTTTTCTAGTGTTCTAGCCTCAGTGGATTTGGGATCAAAACCTTTTTCTTTATACGCAGTCATTACTTTACGTAAGTTGATATCCAAAGTCTGTCCCTCAGCGCTTTCCATGACAATGATTTTTGAAGTCGTATATTTAGAGTAAACTTTTGGGACGGAAATTTGCTTGTTATTTTGGAAGTATTTTGCAAAACGTTCCATATTTTTAGCTTCGCGACGATAATCCATTTCTCCCTGAATCGACTTTTCAATACCAACAAGTTCGTTAGTCATGATGTCTAGGACCGGAGATAAGTTAATATGAGATACTGCTGCTTGAGAAAACTTCATAAACATTCCGTGGAACTTACGACTTTGTTCGATACTGTCTATTAAATCGGGCCTTTGAATTTTGATGATGACATCTTTCCATTCGCCACTTTCGTTTTGCAGTTTAGCGGAGTAAGCATATCCTAAAGTACCTTTGGCTACGGGTTGAGAAAAATTTAAATCTTTGAATATAGATGTAGGTTCGAAACCCAATTCCTTTTTTAAAGTCGCTCGAGCCAATTCTGGAGAAAGCTCCGTATTGTCAGCAGAGAGTCCCTTCATTGCCCTAGCTAGTGGTTCAGGAATTTCTTCCATCACAGAGCTTACAGTTTGTGCGAGCTTGACATAGGTTATACCTAATCCATTTAAAGAAAAAATGATATCACGGGCTTCGCGTTCGTTAAGAGTTAAAGTGTTTCCTTGGTTTTTAAGAATGTTATGAATTTTATAGAGTGATTGAGCCTGACGAAATAAATACTTTGTGTCTTCGTGAATTTCTCGTATTGCGTCTTTTCTAAAACCACTTTTCAATCCTGCGATGATATTCAAATTATTCTTTTCTATATTTAAAAGAGCTTTAAGTCCTTCTAAAGATGACTTCACACGAGCTTTAAGGCTGCTTGGGTTTTTTTCGAACAAACTTTCCAAGCGATCCAACATCTTTTTATCAAAAATTAGGGTCTCAGTGTTTGAATCCGTTGTAAGTTTATTAAATTCTTTATCAAAATCATAATGTTTTTGGGCGGCATTAAATTTTTCGAGCTGTTCCAGAGGGTTCTTACAATTTTTTGCACACTGGGTATCAATATTTTCAATGAAATCTTGATAAGCCGCAAATTTTTGATCGGATTGTCCTAGAGATTCTTTGCTAGTGACTCGAGAATAGAGATTTTTGATTTTTGAAAATAGATCTGATGTCTCTTTTTGAGATGCATGTATTGAAGTCGTAGCAAAGAGAATGACGAGCAATATCTTAGAAATCGATTTTAGAATTCTAGTAGTCATTGTGTTTCTCCTGCTTTGATCTATGAATAATGCAAGATTGGTGCACGTGTGAGGTCTTTTCTAATGTATTTGAGGTGTCAAACTTTTAAACATTAAAGAGGCAAAGTTAACAGTTTTGTATTTATAAAATAATCAATAACATCAAGAGTTTGGGATGAAAAATTTATTTTTCTCTGGATGTTTGGTTGTACTACCAAGGGTAGATTTATTACTGAAAAAGATGAGAGGTACTAAGGTTTAGGGCGTAGTTCAAATTTAAAAAGGTTTTAGGGCACTAAAAGCAGAATGTAACACGAAGCAGGTTAGAAGTCCTGATTTGAAACTTGTTGATTTATAATGATATCGGCTCATACTTTTATTAATTAGAACAATGGCTCTTAAAAAGGATGTTTAAGTGCGTAGTTTGAGTATTTCAAAAAGATTTATATTTTCGATAGTAGTTTTCTCTGTTCCTTTGATATTGATCGTATTTTACCTCTATAGAGTAGAAAATTTAAAAATCCAATTTTCCCAAAAAGAATATGACGGTGCGATTATTGTTCAAAGACTTAATCAACTTCAATCAGATTTGCTATCCGAGTTCATAGAGAATATTTCAAAAAATACCTCCCATGATGTAGAGATTAAAACTGAAACCTCCAATAGCTGGAAAGCGATAGTGACAGATGCGTTTGAAGGTGCAACTTCTGGGGAGGTATTATCGCTTCAAAATTCGGTAACTGCTGATGAGCTATCGATTGAAAAAAATGGTTCTACAATAGAATCATTGGCAAAATTGCTGGCTCAACAACAAGTTGTCAGAGGTCATGTCGTTGATAAATTTAATATCATTTTAGATCCTGATTTAGACTCCTATTACGTTATGGATGCTCTTAATAATATTTTGCCTGGTCTGCAAAATTTATATCTGGATTTGCTAAAGCAATCTGTATCTTTGGACGAACAAAGTGAAGCAGACAAAGTCAAAGTTGAAATATTAAAAAGTCATATCTCTAAGTATCTATCTAATGCACGTGGATCTTTGGAAAAAGTTAAGCAATTTGATGCTGACTTATATGGAGTTTATCCAGGTTTTCAATCGGAGTATGAAACTTATTTAGCTCGTCTTAATAGTCAGCAAAAAATTGTGGATAGTATGACTATGAAAGATGCAAAGGGATCTTCATTGGCTCTTTTTTCAGAGGCCATGAAAATGATGACGAGATTGGATCAAGACTTTGTGGGGCTTCTCGAGGTCCGTTTAGATTCCCTAAAGATGAGTCGAAATAAAAATCTATTTTACTCGGTGCTCTCTATTTTTATTTCTATTTTAATTAGTGCTTATTTTGGTTTTTCAATTAAAAAAACGATAGGTGCATTCCATGATGCGGTCAGGGATCTTCGCGAGAGAGCAAACACGGCTTTGGATATTGGGCAAAACTTAATTGAAGCTTCTACTAAAGTGTCAGATGCATCTTCGACACAAGCAGCCGCGATTGAAGAAACCAGCGCTTCGCTAGAAGAGATTACTAGCATGGTGTCCATAAATGCCCAAAGTTCATTAAAAGCTAAAGAGCTTGCTAGCGAGGCTCGACAGACGGCAATTAAAGGTTCTGTCGAAATGGAAAAATTAATGTCTTCGATGAATGAAATTTCAGAAAGCTCTAAAAAAATCGAAGAAATTATGGGATTAATTGACGATATTGCATTTCAGACAAATCTCCTATCTTTAAATGCTTCGGTAGAAGCGGCTAGAGCCGGAGAGCACGGAAAAGGTTTTGCTGTTGTTGCGGATGCAGTAAGAACTTTGGCTCAAAAAAGTGCTCAATCGGCTAAAGAGATTAAACTGCTGATTTCTGAAAGCTTAGTTCAAATTGATGATGGAAAAAAAGGAGCTGATCAGGCCGGTCACTCAATGTCGTTAATTCAAAAATCAATCGAAAACGTCAGTGTTTTAAACGGTGAAATCGCTAATGCCAGCCAAGAGCAAACCGCAGGTATTCAGCAAATATCTAGAGCTGTATCCGAGCTTGAACAGGCAACGATTGGAAACTCTGGAGTCGCAAGGCAGTCCTCTGAGTATTCTGAGAAATCTTTAGCTCAAGCTGAAGAATTGATGAGAATCGTCGATATACTAGAAGCAGAATTAGACGGTACGAAGAAAGTGGTGGTTAAAACAGATTTTAACTTTCAAGAAGCTATCCAAGCTCATTTGAAATGGAAAGCTCGTTTAAAAAATTATGTAGATGGAGTTTCTAAAGAAAATTTAGATCCCAAAGTGGTTTGTATGGATAATCAGTGTCCCTTAGGAAAATGGATATATGGTTCAGGGGCTCGCCATCAACATTTGTCTTCGTATGAGAAACTTCGTCATGAACATGCAGATTTTCATATTGCTGCAGCTGAAGTTGTCGAGTTAGTACAAAAGGGCTCTAAAAAAGACGCCATTATTCTTTTGAAAGATGGTGGTGATTTGGATCGAAAAACAAAAGCTACGGTTAGTTGTCTGCAAGATCTACAGAGACAAATGTCGACCTAGTTAGGGCGTTGTTTAATTCAAAAGAAAAAGGGAGTCGAGTGGACTCCCTTTTTCTTTTGAAGAGGCAGGACTATAGAGATTATTTTAAATTTTGTGCAAGGGTTGTTGCCATTGGTGTTGTTGGCCTGCCGATCAATTGGCTTAATTGGTGAGTTTCATCGTACAAAGATCCTTTTGCAGCACATGCA
>JBHIVS010000016.1:0-18570 GCA_041987885.1 Pseudobdellovibrionaceae bacterium
CGTGATTATAGAATGCTTGATAATGATCAAATTCAACTTCAGCATTATCTTCAATAATTGTAACAGGTAATTTTGAAACAGTTGTAATCTCACTCCAAAGTTTACGCAGTTCTTGGATTTCTGACGCTTTAAGATTATCCAAACCAAATGTGGTTTTAATCTTATCGGCATATCTAGTGGTATGAACTTCAACCCAAAATTTTCCTGTTTCCGCTGACGTAACTAGCTCATGCTTGAAATCTGTAATTCCAAGTTTTGGCTCTGAAGAAATCCAAGTAGAGATATTCTTCATAGTATCTTCAATTTTTTCTTTAGAACCTAAGACATCTTCCAAATTAGATACTTTTGATAACATGTAATACAGAATATCTTTGTCATATTTTTTTGACGACAAATGAACTAGATTATTTAATTTTTGAATATTTAAAATAAACTTTTTCAATATAGAAGGATCTGCATCTTCTTTGCCTTTGATTTTTAAATTACCAATGGAAGTTTTTAATAAATACTCTGTAAGAGCCGCATCGTCTTTGAGATAAGTTTCTTCTTTGCCACGCTTTGCTCTGTATAACGGCGGTTGAGCTACATAAATATAACCTCTTTCAAGAACAGCAGGCATTTGTCTATAAAAGAAAGTTAATAACAACGTCATAATGTGAGACCCATCGACGTCAGCATCGGTCATAATTACGATTTTATGATATCTTAACTTCTCGATATTAATATCTTTTCCAATACCAATACCCATAGCAGAAATTAGAACCTTAATTTCTTCACTTGAAATGATTCTATCAAAACGTGCTTTTTCAACATTTAAGATTTTACCTTTCAAAGGTAAAATTGCTTGAGTTTTTCGATCACGACCTTGTTTTGCAGAACCACCGGCTGAATCTCCCTCGACCAGATACAATTCACAAAGTGCAGGGTCTCGTTCTTGGCAATCTGCCATTTTCCCAGGTAAAGAACCACCATCAAGAACTGTTTTTCTACGAGTTAAATCTCTAGCTTTTCTAGCGGCATCACGAGCACGTGCTGCCTCAACACATTTACCAATTATGTTTTTTGCAGTGCTCGGATTTCTATCCATCCAGTCCGCAAGTTTTTCATTTACTAAAGTTTCTACAATACCTTTTACTTCAGTATTACCAAGTTTTGTCTTTGTCTGACCCTCAAACTGTGGCTCTCTAACTTTTACTGATATAACTGCAGCTAGACCTTCACGAATATCTTCACCTTCAAGATTTGTTTTTAAATCTTTTAGAAGATTTTTTTCAGTTGCATAAGAATTTGTCGTTCTTGTTAGAGCAGCTCTGAATCCAACGAGGTGAGTACCACCCTCATGCGTGTTGATATTATTGCAATAAGTAAATATTGACTCTGAATACGAATCATTCCACTGCATTGAAATTTCAACCTCAACGTTATCTTTTTCGCCTTTGAAATAAATAACATCGTTATGAAGAGCTTTTTTCGATTGATTCATATATTTCACAAATTCAGCAACACCTTCTGAATATTGGAAATCTTGTTTTTTATTTGTGCGTTCATCAATTAAACAAATATGCAAACCTGCATTTAAAAATGCTAATTCTCTAAATCGATTTGCTAATGTTGTAAAATCATACGTTACAGATTCATCTTTGAAAATTAGTCTATCAGGTCGGAAAGTAACCTTAGTTCCATTTTTATTAGAAGGTTCACCTTTTTCAACAGGTGCCAAAATTTTTCCACGTTCATATTCTTGTTTCCAAAAATAACCATCTCGTTGAACTTCAACAGTGGTTTTATCAGATAGTGCATTTACAACTGATGCACCTACTCCGTGTAATCCACCAGATACTTTATAGCCTCCACCGTCAAATTTACCGCCGGCATGAAGAACAGTCATAACAATTTCTAAAGCTGATTTTCCTGCTTTATGAGTCGCTACAGGTATTCCACGTCCGTCATCTTGTACAGATACTGATTCGTCCGTGTTAATGGTAACGGTGATGCTTTTACAATATCCCGCTAAATGTTCGTCTACCGAGTTATCCACAATTTCATACACAAGGTGATGATAACCTTTAAAACCTGTATCACCGATATACATACCAGGACGTTTACGTACGGCTTCTAAACCTTCTAAAACTTGAATGGAATCGGCGGAATATGATTTTTGTTCTTCAACTGACACGCTTTACCTCGCACTGAAAAATTCTCAGTCAAGGATGTGACCATCCTTGATGCTCTTTACGGAGATTTGATCGAGGCTGAATGATTGAGGAAGATTAAAATCTGTGGTCGTCACAAATATTTGCGTATTAATTTCATGAAGAAATGTAATTAGCGCATCTCGTTTTGTTTTATCGAGCTCAGATAATACGTCGTCTAACATCAGCACAGGATAGGATCCGTGAGCCTTCCTATGATACACAATCTGAGCCATTTTGAAAGACAATATGATGGCTCTCTGCTGCCCCTGGCTACAGAAAAATCTTGAGTCTTTTTGACCATATAGAAAAATGACATCGTGCTTATGCGGACCTACAAGAGTTGTCCCCTGTGAGAGCTCTGCATCAATCAGTTCGGAATGCCTCTTTAACAAACTTATTTCTATTTGTTCTTTAGAAAACTCTAAGGAGTTTATACTTGAAATTTGATATTCAACATTTAACTCTGAGACGTTATTTCCTGATATATATTGCATTGCATTGTTAAAGTCTGCTTTGATTCCTTGCAATGCCTTGACGCGATTATAGGTCAATTCGGTTGCTAAACGCACATATTGGGGTTGTATTGATTCCAAAAGTGCTAAGGTAAGGTTACGGTCGGCCTTACCTTCAAAATTGTTCTTAAGGATTTTATTACGTACTTTAAGAGCTTTTTTAAAATCGCTCAATAAATAAGCATTCTTTCGGTCGAAAGTAATTAAAAATTCATCCACTAAGTTTCTACGTTGTTCCGATGCTTCTTTAATTGCTGATAAACTTTCCGGACTAAATACCACTGTTGCAAATATTTTTCTTATATCGCTAGAAGCAACTTTTTTGTCGTTAAGTAGTAAATTCTTTTTGGATTTTGTTAACGACATTTTTAAATTATATAAAAGATCGTTCTCTCGAATAAGAGTATGTATAAGTGCTTGGTCTTTGTCTGTGGATATCAATGTGGAATTGTCGGCATACCTAAAAGAAGATCCTTGTGATACTAGATACAAAGCTTCAATGATATTTGTTTTGCCTTGGCCATTTTCTCCTACGAATACATTCATTCTAGGAGAAAATGATAAGACTACATCTCTATAGTTTCTATAGTTGATTAGACGTAGTCTCTCGTATTGCATTTAGATTCTCATTGGCATAACAACACACAAGTATGATGAATCATTATGTGGTTTCATTAGTCCTGGAGAGATATGATCATTTAATTCAAAATCAATCATATCGTCGTTAATGCTGTTTAAGATGTCAGTGATGTATTTTGCGTTAAAACCAATTTTAATTTCATTACCTTCATAATTAACTTCGATTTCTTCTTTTGCATCACCCAACTCTGGATTATTTGAAGAAATTTCCATTTTTCCCGAAGTTAGATTTAATAACACTGCTTTTGATTTTTGATTTGCTAATAAAGATACGCGTTTTAAAGAAGTTAAAAAAGCTTCTCTAGAAACTTGTACTTTTTGAGTTAACTTTTGTGGAATAAACTGTTGATAATTCGGATACTTTCCTTCAATCAGCCTAACCATTAAAATTGTTGATTGATGTTTTAAAATGAATTGGGAACCTTCCACAGTTATTTCCACAGCTTCATCCAGACCTTCTAGAATTTTTTTAATTTCATGAAGACCTTTTCTCGGAATAATAACCCCGTGAGATGAAGAAACTTTTATTTCGTTTGATTCCTTACTCACTAAGCTCATACGGTGCCCATCTGTAGCTACCATTTTTAAGCCCGTTTGAGGGTTCAATTCAAAGAATACACCATTTAGGTGATATCTAGTTTCGTCTGTTGAAACTGAGTAGATTGTTTTATCAATCATTTCTTTTAAAACTTGTGCTTCAATTTTAATAAATGCTTGAGAATTATAAGTAGGGAAGATTGGATATTCTTCTGCAGATATACCTACAATTTTAGAAGTATATTTTCCTTGTTTTATTTCTAACCAATTATTTTCTTTTTTAATTAATGTAATTGGTCCTTCAGAAAGTTCTTTTGCTATATCAAATAAACTTTTAGCACTTACTGCTACTTTACCATTTTGATGTGTTTGTACTTTTACTTGATCTGTAAGACTTACTTCTAAATCTGTCGCAAAGACCTTTAAAATATTTTCTTCCGCTTCTAGAAGAACATTGATTAGAATTGGCATTGTATTTCTTTTTTCGACAATATTTTGTGTTTTGCCGATCAAAGTTAGTAGATCTCTTTTATCTATTTCTATTTTCATTTAGACCCTCGTTTAAGTAAGTCCTTATTAACTAATTCTTTATATTATAAATACTAGTAGTAGTAGTAGGGGCGTGGAAAACCTAACAAAGTCCTTAAGTATCTGTAAACACTAAAAAACATGCGTGGAAAATGGATCTTGATAACTTTCCGATATCTAGTCAAAAAATGTTGGTAACTAAAATCCACATTTTTTCCCCCAGACTTTTCCACATACTTGTCCACATGCCCTATTCACACCCCTGTGATATTGTGGATTCTCTGCTCTAAATCCTCAATATCTTTAGAGATATCCTGATCCACAGCCTGTAGATTTTTGACCCTATCTAGGGCGTTCATCACCGTAGTATGGTCTTTGCCACCAAAAGATTTTCCAATATCTACTAAAGATTTATCCAAGAACTTTTTAATTAAATACATGGCAATTTGACGTGGAACGACAATTGGCTTAGCGCGGGACGACGATTTTAAGTCCAAAATTCGAACTTTAAAATGGTCAGCTACAAGTTTCATAATTTCTTCAGCAGAGATGGTTGATTGGGTTTCATGATGCGAAAGAATTCTTTTTACTAAATCAAAATCTATAGGCAAACCTTGGAGTTCTGCATACATTTTAACTTTTTTAAGATTACCTTCTAATTCTCTGATAGACCGTTTTGAAATGCGTGCTATGTAATTTACAACATCTTCAGGGAGACGAATATTAAACTTCTCTGCTTTGTATCTTAGAATCGCGATACGTGTTTCAAGGTCAGGCATTGTGATGTCTGCTATAAGACCTCTTTCGAGTCTTGTACGACTGCGGTCCTCAAGTCCGTGAATGTCTTTAGGCATTCTATCGCTGGCGAGGATAACTTGCTTTCTTCCGTCAATAAAACTGTTCACTGTGTGGAAAAATTCTTCTTGTACGGCTTCACCACGTGCGATGAATTGTACGTCGTCTACTAATAGAATATCTGAATTTTCTCTATATTTTTGACGAAACTTATCCATTTCATGGCGACGAATAGCAGAAATACATTCATTCATGAATCGTTCGGCGGAAATATAAGTAATACGTAATTGAGGATAGTTTTCGCGGATATGGTTACCAGCTGCATGAAGCAAGTGGGTTTTACCCATTCCAACCGGTCCATATATATAGAGTGGGTTGTAGTCGTCAGCTCCTGGGTTTCTGGCAACATTGTAGCAAGCAGCATGTGCAAATTCAGAGTTTTTACCTACAACAAAGGTTGAAAAGGTAAGTTCAGTGTTTAAAGCGTCAGCAGGGCGGGGTTTTGATGGTTGGATATTCTGCGCCCTTGCTAATTGAGCTTGTAATATCTCCGAACCGGTCATGACGTCTTCGTGGATAGTCTGAGTATCTGTTTGGAGAACCGTTTTAGGGCCGGTAATCGTAAACTCAACTTCAAATGGACGACCATAAGCTATTGAAATTTCTGAATAAATTTTATCCTGAAGGTTCTCAACTACAAAATATTGATGGAGGGCATTAGGCACTCCTAGTAAAATTTTTGGTCTATCCAAGGTACCGGTAATACCGACAAATTCGATAGGATCTAACCACGTGTCTAATAACTTATTGTTATCATTACGACTTTTCATTTGTGATTTGATCAGTGACCAAAATGATGAATTTATTTCCATTGATCCCCTCTTTTTCCGCTCGGGACCCTATTAACAAGCGTAGCCTAAGTTTTCAACAGTTGACCTTATTGCTGCAATGTGATTAATTGGGTCCCCACGTATCAACTAGTTTGAAACTTTGTGGAAATATTATTTAATTTGACGAATTTGATCGTCGTAGAATTTCGGGGAGATAGTCATGAAACGTACTTACCAACCATCTAATAAACGTCGCAAAACAAGCCACGGATTCCGCGCAAGAATGGCTACTAAAGCTGGTGCTGAAGTTATCAATCGCCGTCGTGCAAAAGGTAGAAAACGTTTAACTGTTTCTATCAGTGGAAAATAATAGTCTAGATACTATTAAACGCAGTTCTGAATTTCTGACTGTTAAAAAATTAGGACAACGGAATTGGCCCACTAAGTGGTTACTGTTTAATTATATGCAGAACCAAGAGGGCCATTTGCGCTTTGGAATTACAGCAAGCCGTAAAACGGGTATTGCTGTAGTTCGCAATAAGCTTAAACGATGGGTTAGAGATTACATCAGAGGCTTACCTAGTTCTGATCAATCTTTGGCATTTGATATTAACTTCATCTTTAAACCTATGGAAGATGGCTTTTATAAAGGGCTTGATCATGGGGAATTTAAAAAGGCAATGGACCGCGGTTTTGCGAATCTTCGGAAAGTTCGGTAAATTTGTCTTATGGATGTTAGTTGGTATTTACAGAACTGTCGGTACAACTCACTTAGGTGGTAGTTGTCGTTTTGAGCCGAGTTGTTCAGCTTATGCTCTAGAAGCTATCGAAAAGCATACCTTTTTCTCAGCAGTTTGGTTAATCAGTAAAAGACTGTGTAAATGTAGACCTGGAGGGCCATCAGGATACGATCCAGTCCCTCCGTGTTGCGGAGAAATTCATGCAAACAAAGAATAATAATCCTAGTTTTTTTGACGGTAAAACACTTTTATTGGTCGCTATCGTCGGTTTAATCTACGTAGGTTGGCAACAATACCTACAACATAAATATCCAAATTATGGTAAACCTGCTCAGCAGCAGCAAGTTGCGACTAATTCCGATCAAGTAACAACTGAGAAGGCCACGGATCCTAGTTCCGCAGGCTCTTCGAATGTTAATGTACAATCTCCTTCTGAATCTTTAGTTACTGCTTATAAAGAGATTACTTACTCTGATGATAAGGTATCTTTTAAAGTATCTAGTCAAGGTTTGGGTATTCGTGAATACCAAGTTCTTGAATATAAAGATAAGAATGGTGCTGCAATTAAAATAGGTGAATCTAAAGATATCGGCCTATTTGAAATGCGTTTATTTGGGGATGTTAAAGGATTAAACTTTAATATTGAAGATTTAGGGAACGGGCACTTTCGTGGTACTGCGCAAGTTGGAGCTACCGAAGTTATTCGCGATTTAATTTTTGATAAAAATTTATCGTCTTTTAAAAGTACGATTTCTGTCAAAAATCCCGATGATAACTTTAAAAAAGGTTTTTCTTTATTAATTCCTGAAAGAATTCATTCTCAAGAAAACTCGTCTTGGTTATTTCCTTCTTATGAATTTCAAGATTTTTTTGTGAATCATTCCAGTGGTAAAAACAAAGATGTAAACTTTAATAAAGCAAGTGAAGACGTTGTTCAAAGCTTTACTAATGTGAGTTTGGTTTCCGTAAGTTCTCAATATTTTGCAGCGGCAGTGGTTGATAAATCATCTATTTTGCCAGAAGTAAAAGTGAGTTCATCTGTTGTTAATAAAACAGCTCTTGCAGAGCTTACTTATAAACCGACTCAAGGTTCTGTTGATTTAAACTTCGAAGAAATATTTTATGTCGGCCCTAAGGCGATTGATCGTCTAAAAGCAGTTGATACTGAATTAGCTGACATTATTAATTTTGGTTTTTTTGGATTTATTTCTAGACCACTCTTGTACATCATGAAGGCTTTCCATGGCCTTGTTGGTAATTGGGGTGTCGCTATTATTCTTTTAACATTACTTGTTCGTGTCTGCGTGCTGCCATTTAATGTGATGTCTTTTAGATCTATGAAAAAGATGCAAAAGATTCAGCCGATTATTCAGAGCATTCGTGAAAAATATAAAGATGATCCAGCTAAATTGAATGCTGAAATGATGAAGATTATGAAAGAAAATGGCGCTAACCCTTTGGGTGGATGTTTGCCAATGCTTTTGCAAATTCCAATTTTCTTTGCGTTATATCGTGTTATTGGTTCTTCGATTGAGTTGTATCAGTCTCCGTTTATTTTATGGATTACTGATTTAAGTACTCACGATAAGTTCTATGTTCTTCCAGTATCTATGGCGATCTTCATGTATATTCAACAGAAGCTTACTCCAAGTACTATGGATCCAACTCAAGCTAAAATCATGGCATTTATGCCGGTTATTTTCTCTTTGTTTATGTTGCAACTTCCGAGTGGTTTAACTCTGTATATGGTTGTCAGTACTTTATTTGGTATTGCTCAACAATACGTAATTATGCGTGAACCATCTAAAGAATTAGCTAAAGTTTAATTTTCGATTTTGATTTATAGGAGGCATTAAAATGGGTTTTTTTAGTAAGCTTTTCGGGGGAAAAAGCAAGAGTGCTGGAAGTGATGTTGAAGCACTTGTAGAAAAAACACTTGATGGAATTATCGAAAAAGCACAGTTCGATCTTTCTTTTGAAATTAATAGTGATAAAGACGATCAAGGCAATGCGATTTTATCAGTACAATTCTCGGGTGGGGATGAAGAGTTGTTAAAAGATAAAAAGGGCCAAATGCTTGATGCTTTTCAGCTATTTCTTAAACGCGTAATCCAACATAATTTCCCAGAAGATAAAACAAATGTAGTAGTTGATTGCGATGGTTATCGTGATGATTCTACGAATGCTTTGATTGAAAGAGCTGAGAATTTGAAGGCTATTTGTATCGAACAAGGTAAATCTGTTTATTATAGGGCTTTACCTCCTAAAGATAGAAAAGTGGTTCATCAATATTTGGCAAAAGATCCGAGAGTAAAAAGTCGTTCTTTAGGTGACGGTTTATACAAAAAAATTAAAATTTACCCTGCAAAGTCTAATAATCAATCTGCGGGTGCTGAAGATAGCATTCAAGATTAGTTAATTAGTTATGAATATGGTCCATTTCAATAAAGACAAAGATACAATCTGTGCAATTGCAACACCTCATGGTGTAGGTGGTATCTCTGTTATTAGAGTGAGTGGGCCAAACTCTTTGGTTATTGTAAAAAAAGTTTGTTCTTTTGTTCCTGAACGTCCTGAGTCGCATCGAGTATTTTTTGGTGTTTTTAAAAATGAAATCGATGCAATTGATGAGGTTTTGGTAACTTATTTCCAGCACGGAAAATCATTTACCGGAGAAGAAGTTATCGAGATTTCTTGTCACGGTAGTCCCGTTATTTGTCAGAATATTTTAAATACTTTGATTAGCCTCGGTTGTCGAATGGCTGATCGTGGTGAGTTTACTTATCGTGCATTTATGAACGGTAAAATGGACTTGATTCAAGCTGAATCAGTACTTTCCTTGATTGAATCTCAGAGCAAACAAGCAGCAAAATTAGCTTTACGTCAGTTGAAAGGTGATCTTTCTAATAGACTAGAAGGCATCGAAGATAAAATGACTTGGATTTTGGCGCATGCCGAAGCAAGTATTGATTTTTCTACCGAAGGGATTGATGTTGTCGATTATTCTGAAGTTCAGGATAAGTTGGTATGGCTGGAGTCCGAGCTTACTCAGTTGGTGAGTACTTTTAGAGTGGGTAGACTTTTGAAGGACGGTTTTAAAATTGTTTTAACGGGTTTACCTAATGTAGGGAAATCTAGTCTGTTAAATCTTTTTTTAGAAGATGAAAGAGCCATTGTAACCGATATCGCTGGTACTACTCGTGATATCGTTACTGGAGATACTAGCTTTAAAGGTTTAAAGTTTACTTTCGTAGATACCGCAGGACTTCGTGATCATACTACGGATTTAGTAGAGCGTATTGGTATTCAAAAGAGCTATGAAGCGCAAAATGATTCAGACGCTGTATTTTTTGTGTATGACAGCGAAAAAGGTTTGTCGGCAGACGAACTTATAGTCTTAGATTCTTTAAATCCTGAAAGAACCTTCATTATAGGTAATAAGGTTGATAAGGCTGACTATTCAAAAGTTAAAAATGATCTTTCTGTAGAATTGTCTAAAAGTAAATTTTTCAGCATGATTCTTGATCCCTCTGATTTTATTAAAAAAAGAGTTTTCTTTATCAGTGCACTTGATAAAAGAGTCCGTGAGAGCGTTTTAAGTGTTCTTGTGGACCAAGTTGCTGATTTGCAGGTGGAAAACTCAGTTCTTATTTCTAATACTCGTCATTATGAGAATTTAAGTAAGGCCTTAGTGAATACTCAAAGATCACAAGGTGTTGTAGCTCAAAATCTCGGTCCTGAGTTCTTAGCTCTTGAACTAAAAGAATCTTTGATAGCCATTCATGAAACTCTGGGTAAGCGTTTTGATGACCAGATTATGGATCGAGTTTTTAAAGAGTTTTGTATCGGAAAATAGTTATGTCTTATGAAAATTTTGATGTCATAGTTGTGGGTGCTGGTCATGCCGGTATTGAAGCATGCTTAGCTCCAGCTCGTCTTAGCTTAAAGACATTGATGATTACTACGAATATAGAGCGTATTGGTTACATGAGTTGTAATCCTTCAATTGGTGGCCTTGCAAAAGGCCATATGGTTCGAGAGATTGATGCTTTAGGTGGTCAGATGGCTATTGCAGCTGACGAAACTTGTATTCAGTACAAGCGTTTAAATGCCTCTAAGGGCCCCGCTGTTCGTGGAACTCGTGTACAAAATGATAAAGTTCTTTATGCTCAATTTCAAAAAGAGGCGCTGCTAAATCAATCTAATCTTAAGGTTGTCGAAGCAGAAGTTAAAAGATTGATATTAGATAAGGGAGTTTGCAAAGGCGTTGTTTTAAACGACGGATCTCAAATTTTTTCAAAAGCAGTTATTCTCACAACTGGTACCTTCATGAATGGGGTTATGCACGTTGGTTTAAAACAAGAGGCTGGTGGTCGTGTTGGAGATCTTCCTTCGATTGGCCTATCTGATCAACTTGCAGAGTTTGGCTTTGAAGTGAAGAGATTGAAGACAGGTACTCCTGCACGATTAATCAGAGACTCAATTGATTGGTCAAAAACAATTCCTCAGGCAGGGGATGAAAAAATTTATCCTTTTTCTTCTCGTTCTTCTAATAAGCTAAAGTTGCCTCAGGTTCTTTGTTATCTGAGTCGCACAACGGAAAAAACCCACGATATTATTCGTTCTAATTTAGACAAATCTCCGATGTATTGTGGATTGATCGAAGGGGTAGGGCCTAGATATTGTCCTTCTATCGAAGATAAAGTGACCAGATTTGCCGAAAGAACATCTCATCAAACTTTTTTAGAGCCAGAAAGTTTAAGCACGGATTTAATTTACCTACAGGGTATTTCAACAAGTTTACCTGAAGAAGTTCAGGATGAATTTTTGCGCACTATTCCTGGCTTAGAAAATGTTAAAATCGCAAGATATGGGTACGCAGTTGAATATGATTATATTGAACCCACTCAAATTTGGCATCGCTTAGAGACTCGTACGATTGAAAGTTTGTTTTTAGCTGGACAGATCAATGGAACATCTGGATACGAAGAAGCTGCGGCTCAAGGTTTTATTGCTGGGGTAAATGCAGCTCACAAGATTTTGGGACGTGACGAATTTATTCTTGGGCGCGATCAAGCATATATGGGTGTGATGATTGATGACTTGGTTACTAAAGGTACTCGCGAACCCTATCGCATGTTTACTTCTAGAGCAGAGCATCGACTTGTTTTAAGAGAAGATAATACTGTCGATAGGTTAGGTGAGATCGGTCGAGGTCTTGGTTTAGTTTCTGACGCTACTTATGCTTCTTGGTTGAACTTGAAAGAGAAGCGGGAAGCTTTGCATGAAAAGTTGCGCAGTACAGTGGTTTATCCTACTAAAGATATTCAGGCGATATTGGCTACAATTCCAACTCCAGCCATGACAAAGTCTTTAACTTTCGAGGAGTTGCTGCGACGTCCTGAGCTTACGAGTTCCCATTTAGAATTGTTAAATTTCCAGTTAGATCCAGATCCCAATGTTGTTGAGCCCGTCGAAATTGAGGTTAAGTATTCTGGATATGTTAAAAGACAAATGGATCTAATTCATCAGTCCAAGCGTTTGGAAGAACTCTTATTACCTGAGGATATCTCATATTGCGATATTAGGGGTTTGTCCAATGAAGAGATCGATAAATTACAAAAAGTTCGTCCTCGTACCTTAGGCCAAGCTCAAAGGATTAGTGGTGTTAATCCTTCAGCTGTTCAGGCTATAATGATTCATCTAAAGGGTCATAAAAAGATCAGGGAGATGGATCTTGTCGGAAATAAAAGCACCTGAAAAGGCTAGCCAATTTCGTCTCGGGAATTGGTTTCCAGAATTAACCGCTGACCAGCTATCAAAGTTGGAAGTATTCTATAATGATCTTATTTTAGTAAATAAGTCGTCTTCGCTATTACCGCACAAGACTCTTGGAAGTATAGATTCTGTTTATTTTGCTGATTGTATTTATGGAAGTCGTTTGATCTATGAGGACATTCCTCAGGTTAAAGAAGTTCTAGATCTTGGTACTGGCATTGGTTTGCCAGGATTAATTTTTGCTATTTTGTTTCCTCAAGTTAAGGTCATTGGTCTAGATGCTGACTTTAGAAAATGTACTTTTTTAAAAGATACTGTAGCTAAGTTAGATATTAATAACTTCGAAGTGGCTCAAGCAACGACTGAACAGTTTTCTCGTAGTGATTTTGAAGCTGTGATAACTAGAGACTTTAATACCATCAGCCGCACATTGTTAGCTTCTAGGAAGCTTGTTAAGTCAGGTGGTGCCCTTTACCATTTTAAAGGTGAGGAGTGGTCTCTGGAGGTGAGTGAAATGCCCTCTCAGCTTTGTTCAATGTGGCAGCCTTCGCTGGTGGGAGAATATAAACTCCCTAGTGGTGGAGTGAAAAAAGAATATATTCTAAAAACAACGAGGCTTTAAATGTTCCACGTGGAACATTAATGATGGCCCCCTTCTGCGGGAGGTGCCTCAGGTTCTGGTGCTCCTTTTGAAGACTTTTTGAGTATGGATTCTTGCAGTTTCTTTTGTTTTTTAAAGTTTATGAAAGCATCTTCGTTTGGCCATGGAGTGCCAGTCTTTAAGGAGTCGTGGTATTCTTTGTTAGCTTCGACTTGTCTTTGTCTTAATTTGATTTGCAAATATTGAATATTCTGTTTTGTTTTTGCTAATTCATTTTGTTTCTCAAAGTAGCGGCGCAAAGCTCCTTTTTGTTGTCCACTTTGGGGTACGACATCTTTAACTTCAATATCCTTTTTCTTCAGCTCGTCTTCTAGACTTTTCAAGAGATTATTCTGGGCTGCTAGTTCTTGAGAATAGTAATTGTAGAATGGATCCTTTAAATGAGGATTTTCTTCGGTTTTTTTACATCCGATAAATAGAAGTACGCATCCGGAAAGGAGAATTAAGTGTTTTTTCATATGTTCCACGTGGAACATCGGCATTTTTATTGGAAAACATAAGGCAAGGTGCAGAAAATCGGTGTTTGTAGTTGAAAGAAAATGAAAAAAGGGAGAAATTTTTGCCTCAAGGAGGAAGTGTGGCAAAAACAATATGTATAGCGAATCAAAAAGGTGGCGTGGGTAAAACAACCACTTCGGTAAACCTTTCGAGTGCTTTAGCATCTCTTGGTAAGAAAGTTCTTCTTATTGATATGGATCCACAGGGGAATGCATCAAGTGGTCTTGGTATTAAAAGACATGAAAGCCAAGATGCAAATTCCTACCATGTTCTTATTGGTGAAAAAACTCTTTCTGAAGTTATTCTGCAAACTTCCAATAAAAACCTACAGGTTTCAACTGCAAATCCTGATTTAGTTGGCGCTGAAATTGAACTTGTGGATATGCCTCAGAGGGAATATCGTTTGAAACAGGCTATTGCGACAGTTGCTGATATTTATGACTTCGTAATTATTGATTGTCCTCCTTCCTTGGGTCTTTTAACTTTAAACTCGTTAAATGCAGCGGATAGTTTTTTAGTTCCACTTCAATGTGAATACTATGCTCTTGAAGGTTTAAGTCAGCTTTTGAATACTGCTGGATTAATTAAAAAGAATCTTAATCCTCAACTACACATAGAAGGTATTGTTCTGACTATGTTTGATATTAGGAATAACCTGAGTCATCAAGTAGTTACTGAAATTAAAACACATTTTGGTGATAAGGTATTTAATTCGATTATCCCAAGAAATGTCAGACTTTCAGAGGCTCCTTCACATGGACAATCAATTTTTGAATATGATCCAAAATCAGTGGGTGCATCTAGATATTTAGAACTAGCAAAAGAAGTAGTTGCTCGTTCAAATTCGAAAAACGAAGCTGTAAATTCTCAAAAATCCCCTGAACAAATGGCGTAAATAGAGGTTTTAAATGTCTGATATTATTAATGATTCTCAAAACAATAAGAAAAAAGCTCTAGGCCGTGGGTTAGGCTCTCTACTTGGAGGGCCAAGTGGTGCCAGTGCGAATCCACTTAATCAGAATACTCAAGCAGAAGTATCTAAGCCTTCAACTGCGTCAGCAAACTCAACGATGACGACAGTAGGAGTGGCTACTCAGCACCCAGCGACCGCTCCTGTGGATCCTGAGTCTAAGGTTTGGAAGGTCGCTATTGATAAGCTTCAGTCGGGTGAGTATCAACCACGTCAACATTTTGATAAAGAGGCTTTGCAAGAGTTGGCTCAGTCGATCCGTGAAAACGGAATTTTACAGCCTATCGTTGCCCGTAGAACTAAATCAGGAAAATTAGAAATCATCGCAGGTGAGCGTCGCTGGAGAGCCTCTCAACTAGCAGGGCTTCATGAAGTTCCAGTATTATTGAGAGATTACGATGACAAGCAAGCGCTCGAATTAGCCATTGTTGAGAATATTCAACGTGAAGATCTTAATCCCATTGAAGAAGCCGAAGGCTATTCAAGACTCATCAGTGAATTTAAACTTTCTCAACAACAGGTTGCGGAAAAAGTGGGGCGAGATAGAGCAACAGTTGCAAATGCTGTCAGACTTTTATCGTTGCCAGAGCAAGTAAAAGAAATGATTTCTACAAATGATCTTTCTGTGGGGCATGCAAAAGTTCTTCTTTCTTTGCAGGATTCTCGAAAGCAAATTGAACTTGCAAAAAAAGTTGTAAATGAAAAAATTGCTGTCCGTAAGTTAGAGAAATTAGTTCAATCAGTAAATAAAGGTGCCGAGCTTGAGGTTCCCTCTATTTCAACTGCAAATGCAGTTAAAGATCGCCTTATTGCGGCGATGTCTGAAGATCTTCAAAAGGCTCTAGGAACTAAGGTATCCATTGATTATTCGGATGCGAAGGGTAAAATCAGTATTCATTTTTACTCAGACGATGAATTGTCAAACATCGCGGATAGGCTAAAAGAAGCATGTCAATAGAAGCCCTAAACACCAATGAAGAAAATTTTCTATCAGGTCATGTTACCGCTATTTTAGATAAGGGAACTTTTTTTGAAGGCAAATTAAGTTTCGAAGGTACGGTTCAAATTGGTGGATCATTTAAAGGTGAAATTTTTACGAATGACACCCTAATCATTAATGAAAGTGCAAATGTTGCGGCGCAAATAGAGGCTGACACAATCGTTCTCAGTGGCCGAGTAGAGGGAAATCTATTTGCTCGAAAAAGGGTCATAATGAATCCCCCAGCTGTGTTTAAAGGCACGGTGACATCTCCAAGCTTAAGAATTGATGAAGGAGTTGTCTTTGAGGGGGCCTCGTATATGCCTAAAACATAGGCATATATTTGTTTTCACTTGGAAAATCGTCTTGACCTAGGGAGGCGCAAAATGCTAATCCCAAAAGTCAAAAATTCAATAGGGATTTCAATAAAATGGACATTTTAGCGCAACTCGGAATTAATTTTACTGCAGTCATTCAGTTTGTGCTCTTTTCGATCGTTATGATCTTTTTGAGCAAATTTGTTTTTGCTCCCTATGCTCATGCACTAGAAGAGAGAGAAACAAGAACTAAAGGCGGAGAAGATCTAGCTCTTGAATTTCACAATAAAGCTACTGAGCTTCAATCAGAGTACGAGACAAAATTGGTCTCTTTAAATAAAGATATGAAAGAAATTATTGATGCATCAAAAGCAGAAGCATCAAAAAACATGGAAGCAGCTGTTACTGAAGCTAGAAAAACCGCAGATCAGCTTATTGCTGATAATAAAGTTAATATAGCAAACTCAGTTAAAAAAGCAGAGTCAGAATTAAAGAATGAAACTAATTCTGCTGCTCTATTAATTACTAACAAGCTTCTAGGAAAATAAGAGATCACTATGAAAGCAATCATCACTCTCCTTGTTGTTATCCTGCCATCGATTGTAATAGCTGCATCTGGTGGTCACGGCGGTCATGGCAATGAAATTCCTAAAGTTACAATTTACCAAGTAATTAATTTAGTCATCTTATTCGCTGGTATTATTTATTATACTAAAGATGCAGTAGTATCTTTATTTTCAACTCGCAAAACTGCGTATATCGAAGCTGCCAACAAAGCAGCTGCTGCTCGTGCGGAGGCTGAAAAGAATTTTTCTGACATCAAAACTAAGTTAGAAAATCTGGATAAAAATAGAGCGGCCGATATTGAAAAAGCAAAAAAACAGGCTGAAGATCTAAAGGCGCAACTTCGTCAGGAAGCACAAAACATTTCTAATAAAATTAAAGCAGATGCAGAATTAACAGTTAAGCTTGAATCAGAGAGAGCACAAAGAGAATTGCGTACTCAATTGTTAAAAGATTCAGTTGAAGCTGCACGTGTAGTTTTAACAAAAGACATCAGTGCAGCTGATCAAGATAAACTTCAAAAAGAATTCATCAATAAAGTTGGAGTGTAGCAAATGAAGGTTAGTGAAGTATCAAAAAGATATGCAAAAGCCCTTCTTGCGGCGGCTAAAGAAAAAGGGAATCAAGTTCTTGTAAACGGAGAACTTGAAATTGTTGTTAAATCTATTCAAGCCGATTCTACAGTAAAAAGTTTTTTCGAAAATCCAACTATTTCTACTGAGCAAAAAGTAAATGCACTTAAAAAGGCTTTAGAAACTCAAAAAGTTTCTCAAGAGCTTACAAATGCTTTGGTTCTTTTAGCTGATAAAAGTCGTTTGAACATTCTTCCAGAAATGGCAGTTGCTTACAGAGATTTGCTAGATCTTGAAAATGGAGTTACTAGAGGTGTTGTTAAATCAGCAACTCCTTTGAGTGACGAAGCGAAAGCTCAATTAGAGCAAAAAATTACAAAAGTTCTAAATAAGAAGCTTGTTCTTTCTTATGAACAAGATCCGAAAGTTCTTGGTGGCGTAATTGCCTCTGTGGGCGGTTGGACTTTTGATGACACAGTAAATACACATCTTAAAAAATTGAATGAAGAATTAAACAGGAGAGCCAACTAAAAATGGAAACACAAATCCGTGCCGACGAAATCAGTCGCGTTCTCAAAGAGCAAATCAATCAGTATAATAAACAGATTGAAGTAAGTGAAACAGGTAGCGTTCTTTCAGTAGGAGACGGGGTTGCTCGTATCTTTGGTCTTGAGAATGCAATGGCGGGTGAGCTTGTTGAGTTCCCTGGTGAAGTATTTGGTATGGTTCTAAATCTTGAAGAAGGTCACGTTGGTGCCGTTCTTTTCGGTGAAGACCGTCATATCAAAGAAGGCGATATCGTTAAAAGAACTAAAAAAGTTGTTCAAGTACCAGTAGGGGAAGCTCTTCTTGGTCGTGTTACTGATGCTCTTGGTAACGCAATTGATGGACGTGGTGTTATTAACACTCCACACAGCCGTGTTGTCGAATTAAAAGCTCCTGGTATCGTTTACCGTCATCCAGTTGAAGAACCTCTTCAAACTGGTATTAAAGCGATTGATGCCCTTGTTCCAATTGGTCGTGGTCAACGTGAACTTATCATTGGTGACCGTCAAACTGGTAAAACGACAATTGCGATTGACACTATTATCAATCAAAAAGGTCAAAACGTACATTGCTTCTACGTAGCTATTGGTCAAAAACAATCTACTGTTGCTCTAGTTGTTGAAAAACTTCGTGCAGCGGGTGCTCTTGATTACACTACTATCATTGCAGCAAATGCTTCTGATCCAGCTCCAATGCAATATCTTGCAGCGTACACTGGGACAGCTATGGCGGAGTACTTCCGTGATACTGGTAGACATGCATTGATCGTTTACGACGATTTAACTAAGCAAGCACAAGCTTACCGTCAATTGTCACTTCTTCTTCGTCGTCCTCCGGGTCGTGAAGCATATCCAGGTGACGTATTCTATCTTCACAGCCGTCTTTTAGAGCGTGCTGCTAAACTTTCTG
>JBHIVS010000017.1:0-17528 GCA_041987885.1 Pseudobdellovibrionaceae bacterium
TGCAGACCACCTGATAAACACATCAAAACCATACCCACCGGCAAAATTGCCAGCGGGTGTTGTGCCACTCATTACCATTTACTCACCTCCTATTGTTTGATATAAAGGACGCTGGTGTGCCCGCCGCCCATGTTAACAAACTTATGGACACCGATTTGGACGCTATCGGTTAGAATCCCGTTACGGATAAAGAATGATTGGTTACTAAAATAAGCCACCGTCTGTCCTCCATCGACAAACGCTAGCTGATTTTCCGACATAATCATTTTTAAGCTGGAGCTGTGGGATCCAATCACCAGGCCTTCCTCACCCATCGAAATGTACGTATCCAAAAACGTCCACTTAGCGATCTTGTCTGCCAATTCTTGGACTTGACCGACCGTCCGCGACTCCAAGGCCGCCAGGTCTGTTTCATACTGACCTCCAGTTGATGTAAAGGCCGTGTAGGCTTTCATCAAGTTCTCGGCCATCTGGCGGATCTCTTCTGCTTCTGCAGCAGTCACACGATTTCCAATTTCTTCCCAAACAGCAGCCTGATTTTCGTTGTATTCATCATTTCCGACTTTACCATCCAGACCTAGTTGAGCTGACTTGTCCACCCAATCTGTATTCAATGTCCACTCATATAGATCAGCGTTTGACGGAGGGTTAGGGTCAAAGGTAGAGGCTGTACCGCGGTATTTGATCACCGCACCCAGAGGATCGTCAGAATCGTTCGGCAAATATAACGTGTAATCGTCATCTTCCGCTTTTAGGTCCCAAATTTTTGCGGAGAACGTGTCAGCATATGCAGTAGCATGACCGATTTGAATATAAAAACCAGGATCTGGTGGAATCGGTGTGGTAAGGACTGCAGTGACAGTAATAACATGGGTCGCAGTGTCGGTAATACTTAAATTAGCTGAATTCCAGTTTGTGAAGGGCTGCTGGACCCCATCTACTGTGATTAGATGAGGTGTTGCAGTACTTAATAAAGCCGAATGACCTCCAAGACCTCTTACTGTGCCATTTATTCTCTTTATTTTAAAACTGAAGGTGTACGTTTTTCCTGCTGTCAGTTCCTGATAAACACCTGCTACTTGGGGTCCTCCAGATTTAGCGTTTGTACCAGTCCACTTACCATTGTTATAAATCCACCCTTCTGTGGCTTGATATGTCATATGCATAGATCTTTTAATATAATTTGGTTTAGGTGGTTTATTTGAGAACCCACTCGATCCATCTTTACTATCGGAATATGCAGTATGCAAATATCCATTCTCCCCAGTAAACCGGGCCCAGGTGTAACGAGAAGGATCCGTTGAGTTGGTGGCTACAAAGTCAGTATACTGACCAATATATTGCATCTTTGCTTTAATTGGGTCATCCGCAGGTGCGGGTGTGTGAATGGTTGCGGGAAATGGTTCAAATTTAATAATTCTTGGTTTAATAGCATCAATTGTAATTGCGGTATCATCAAAATACCTGATGTTTAGAACCGCATATTCCTGATTTGCCCGGGTAGAATAAGTTGCGCCACTGGAGGTCATGACCCAACCGCTGTCGTACATATTTTTCTTATCTTTGTCATACCCGATCATCTCAAAGTGTATTAGCTTAGGACTAGGTGGACAAGTAATTACGTATTTAGTATTCGGTCTTACTTTAAATATATCGGTTGCTAATCGATGTGTTACCGTAGTGAACCCCGTTGGATACGTTGTCCCTGGAGATCCGTATTGAACCCCTGCGCGAAGGGTACTAAATACAAACAAATTATCATTTGGATACGGAATAGTAAAGTCTACTAACCCATCGCTAGAGTTAGCGTAGGCAGTATGGACATATGATGTCTTGCCATCCTCACCTTTTCCGTTGACAACGCTGGTGATCGTCACCTCAGCCCGACCGCGTTCCTTACCATCGGCATCAACAGCCCGATAGCTATAAACAGCCTTTTCGTTGACATCTGTAGCCTTTACTACGATCGATGGCGCAGTTTTAAACTCTACCCCATCTTTCGCCCAGACAATGTTGTAAGTTGGCGTAACATCCACAGCACCATCTCTAACAGATGCCGTAAGTGTCGTCTCACCTTTGCCATCGACAAACTGGATACCTTTATCACTGACAATTAAGCAGTCAAACTTTTTATTTCCTTGGATCAGTTGATTGACACGATCGAGCAATGATTGATCCACTTCGGATTTTAAAATCTCCACATTTGTAAAAACTGTAGAATTTTTAGACGGATCATCAAAATAGATATCTTGCTCACTGACACGGATTGAGAGATTGAGCGTTGGGACATATCCTGTATTTTGAGCTAAAACAGTATCACCAACACTTAGCTGCTCATACCCTTTGATCGTAACTGTAGTCTCAGGCACACAAAGCTTTTTTAATTCCGCTAATGCTTGGCCTGCCAGTACATTTGTGTTGTCAGTATCATAGGACCAGTTTTTTTGAGTGTAACCTTCCCCGCCGACTTTAGAGACAAATTGGTTGCGAGCTTGTACCGCACGGATAGCGCCATCGCCTTTTGGACTGATAAAAAGGGGCATCCCATTTTTGTCTTTCTCATCAATCACAACATCGACAATTGATAAGCCATCTTTCCCAATTGGCCTGATCGCGGTCTTGAGATTATCAATATTTTCTTGGATTTCGATTGTTTCAATGTTATTGCCATACTCAAGCAAAACATCTGTCCGCTTTTTACCAATCCCTTGGTGAGTGTCGTCATGCTGCCGATAAACATTCAAAACGATTTTTTCTAGACCCCAATGATTATTTAAAACAGTGACAAACTCGATCTCAGCACCAAATTTATTAGCCAAAGAAAAAAGGCGCGCAAGAATACTCTCCTCGCTGCCTTCCCATTTTTCTTTGATCTTTTTGTCCGATACTTCATTGATCCCCATAACGATAGGGTTGTCTCCAACAAACAAAAAGACATCTAAGTATTCCTTCAACGACATGGCTTCAGCAGCCTCAAACTCAGAGCTGTCCTCATTTCGGAGCTCCAGCGTGAGACTATCCGCTTGGATCGTCACAGTTTCCTCATTTTTGATCATATCAGTAATATCAAAATGGTATTGTTTACCAGCATGGATAAACGATATTTTATTCCCAATTTTAAAGTACTGGGCAATCGTTGACTTTTGATTGACAGAGCACTTAAAAAAAGCTGCAGTACCAATCAAAAATTCGTGCAAATTTCCGTCAAAGAAATCATCGGTTAAACAGACGAGTCGATCATTGTTATCCAAAATGGCTAACATAGGTCTCATATCCAATTAGTACCACCTCTTTTCGTACGTGCCAGTAATCGTTGGCGGAATCTGAGTAAAATCACTATGATAAAACTCTATACGATTTTTACCGGGTTTTAAAACTGGAAAGGTGCTTCCAGTGATCACATCTTCTAAAGTTTGGATCCCATCTCGATAGACTAGATTCATTCCGTTGTTGTTGATGATTTTGACTTCTGTGTTGGCAGAAAATCGATTTGGCAAATTTTCCCAGTATTGTGATTTTAAATCAATAAGTAAGACGTCTCGTAGTCCCATACGACTGACTAACTGCTCTTTTGTCCTACCGGAATATTGCCCGTTGTAATATTGTACTCGTTTTAATTTTTTATCGGCCAGCTCAGGCAGCGTTATGCTGTGATAGCCTCCATCCCAAAAAAAGGTGATTTTCCCACCCTCTTTGCGGAGATCAAACATATTCCTGTTTTCGTTTTTTGCTTGACTGCCATACGGATTCGGCGGGAGCCAGTAACTTGGTGTAAAAGGTATTTGGTTATATACTCTACTCCCACCTTTACCGTCTCCAACCAAAAATAGGACATTTGCTGCATTACCAGCAGTATCAGATTTCTCGATCGACATTCCGCAAATAAATTTGTTGGCCTCGTCCACAAAGGCCAACGTCCAGATGCCTGTCTGCCCCATTACACCAGTCTCAAACCAAGCCCTCCCCCACAAATAGGGGTTTTGTACAGCTGTCGGCAGGACCAATTCTTTGGCATCTCCAAACCATTGATGACCGGTGTTTTTTGCATCTGCCGGCAAACCGCCAAGCCACCCGCCAAAATCTGTCGTCTCTAGCATATTAGTGACGATTCCTTTATTGGGATTTTCATAAAATGTCGCCGCTTTTTTCCAATTATCAAAAGAAAGACCACCATCTTTCGGAAAGATAGTAGCCATTTTAGTTCTGGTTTCCCCGTCAGCCTCATCAACATATCCCAGCTGAGTAACAAACGTGTTTTCATCGCCTCTCATTCCAATAATTCCTAGGTAACCCGTTTCAGCATTATTTTTGATCGACAATTCCAGATTTGTTTCCTGCGTGCCATCATAATCAATTTCCATGCTTAGGATCCCTTTGCTATCCTTTTTAGCTGTGACAGATGTCAAAACTGTAGCATGAGCATAGCCCTCGGGGATCAGAAATGATAGGGTGACTTCTACTTGTCCGTTGCTTTCTAAATCTCTGATAAATTGACTATCTCCATCTAGCACAACATTCCAAAAACGATCAGGAAAAAGCGAGATCGTAAGTTTTTTAGTTGCAGTACCACCATAGAGGGCTTGAATCAATTCATCTCGATAAATAGTCCAACGGCTATGATCAAGCAAAAATTTAAAGGAATAAACTTGATCTCCCAAACTGCTGCTGAGGATTTTTCCGTTCCTGGTCTCACTGCTAATATTAGGCAGTAAACCAAAGTCTGGAGACTCAATCAAATCCATGTGCTGAGTAAGATCATAGCTATCAATACGCATTATTAAATCAGATTGCATCGATTATCACCCCTTTAGTTTCCCAATCATGTTATTTCTTGCGTTTTGTTCATTGGTGACCACATTGGCCATTACTTTATTGTCAGCAATTATCTGCATACCACGTAGATCTCTGCCAAAATCGGCCATGATTCTAATTAGCTGGTCAAGTTTGGACTCCACTAGGCTGTTATCGCTTGTCACATTGACGCTAATTTTCGATTGGCTCTCAATACTACGGAGATTTTTGACAAGCTTACTGTTTTCTGGGATTTCAGTACCTTTAGCATATCGCGGTACTAGCCTCTTAGTCTGAGAGGCAGTATAGACTTTAGTTCCCTTCGGTTCGTTTGGTAAAAGCACGTCTCGACCAAAAGGGATAAAGCTTTCTCCGTTTGGTCTTACTACCAGTTCTCGATAGAGTGGACCTTTTTGATCATTAACAATCATTGGACCACCCAGATGATAATTCAACCCAGTTTTGGCTGCAATTGCATGTTGCCCAGTCTGCCTACCTTCATAGACTACGGCAATCTTCTTTTCTTGATAGCTAGGAATCCTGGCTATTTCCCTCTCCATAGTATCCACCGCACTAGTGTCAGCGGTGGCATGCAATTGTTTGGGACCAGGTCTGATCAAATCATAGTCACGTAACTTTTTATCAGCCGCAGCTACTACTGCATTGACATTTGTATTGTCGCCTAACAAGGTTTTCATCTCTGGAGATACGGTGTTGTATAAATCCAACAATTTCTTAGCTTGATCAAACGTTAAGCTCGCAGGATCGGCTGCAATCAACTCTTTAAAATCAGGATCTAATCCGTTGTATTGCGCCAGAGCAGTCTCTGAAAAGCTCAAGGCATTTAACAATTGATAGTTATCGGCTCCAAGCGCTTTGACTTGTGGCTGATACTGTTCCCACAAGCCCAAATTAAGCATCGTTTCAGCCATTACTTCTGGTGTGTTGGAGTAAATAATTGCTTTCTTTTCCTCAAAACTCATTTCGGCCCAGCGTCCAGAGTCTTCCAAAGCCTTAACGACCTGCGCAGAAAATTCGTCGTGCAGGATTGCTTTTTTATCATCCCACGCCATACCGTCCCACCAGTTATTAGCGATGGCGGCTTCGCCAATCACGGATTTTGCGTTTGAATCTAAGTTTGCGTCGTGAATGACCATCCGCATATTGTTCCAGGTGTTAACATCTTTTGTTGCATTTGTCACGATTTCCGCGGAATTAGTTTTTACGTTTCCCTCTTTATCGACAAGCTTGAGACCGTTCCAAATTTGACCTGCTTTTGTTGCCTCATCAGCTGTCCAAGCTAGTTGAGTAGCATTCTTCTTAGCATTCTCAGCGAGCCGATTAGATAAAGTATTTGCCTTATCAATGATTTTTTGATTAGCGGCGATAAATGCTTGATTCCCTTCATCCATCGAATTTATCATCTGGCCGTTTGAAAAAGAAATTTTTTCAGCAAGTTCGGGATATTTTTTTGCAATTAGAGCAATCTGGGCATCTATAGCCTCAGTAGACTGATCTCTTGATTGCTCAAATAATTTGACAAGTTTTTCGCCCTCTTCGGTATGCAAAATTCCTTGTTTGTCAAGAAACGCCTTGTAATCTGCTAGCTGATCAGAATAAGATTCTTTCGTTTGTTGCCGTTGCTTACCTAAATTCTTAACCCAAGCTTCGGCCTGTTTAGCAGAGGCAGTCTCGACATTGCCTGTGAGAGCATCCATGACCTGTTTGCGATCATCAGCATCCTTGACTGTGATTTTCAAATACTCCTGGGTACTTTGCTTCATCAAATCTTGGATCATTTTTGCGCCTTGGGCAGTAACTTCGCCTTCTTTGTTCGTGTATTCCCTTTTTATGGCTAGGATACGCTCATTGTTAGCTTTTACAGTTTCTGACGCATGTTCTCGTTTTTTAGCAGCCTCATCAATGATCTTACCTGCTTCACCTTGGATTTCTTCTGGTAACAATTTCATTGATTCTCTAAAGGCATTGATTTGTCCAGTCAGCTCATTTTCAATGGTTACGCCGATCTGTTCAAAATTCTTGATCATTTTTTCCGTATTACCCGAAAACCCTTGCTCCATCAGAGTAAATTCACCGTTTGCAGCTTGAGTATTAGATTGTATCTTACCTAAGACAGCATCTGTCTCCGCACCAACATCGGATCCCCAACGAGCCACACGCTGGCTGGAGTTCCAGGCTTCCTCGCCAAAAAGCTTCCATGCCCCATATCCAACAGCTAGCAATCCGCCAGCACCAACGATTATCGGTAACACGCTAGCTAATCCCCCAGCACCAACTAAAGCAGTAGTCATAGCCCCAATCCCTGTCCCGCCCGCAGCAGAACTAGCAGCCGTTCCGACACTAGTAACTGTGGTAGCTAAACCTGCTAAGGCAGACTTTTCGGCAGCTTTTGCTGTTAATTCAACTAGAGATTTTGAAAGCAGTCCTACTCCCGTCTTTGCTTGTCCAAAAATGGAGATACCCGATCCAACTATTTTTAAGGCGGGACCTGCGGCCATCGCAAGTGCGCCCCATTTAACAATATTGTTTTGAGTTACATCGTCTAATTCTGAAAACTTATTTACCATGTCCGTGGCCTTTTCAATCCACGGAGTTACAACTGGTAATAGTTTTTCGCCAACTGTTATTGCTAATACGTTCACAGACTCTTTGAACCGTGCCACTTTATTAGCAGGCAAGTCATTCATAGATTTTGCAATATCCCTAGTGGCTCCACTCGCGCCTTTAGTTTCTTTCGTCAGGTTTCGCAGCGCGTCACCGCCTTGACCAACTAGTACGTTCATAGCTGATTGAGACTCTGTCCCAAATGCTAAAGCAATCGCTGCCGTTCTTTGCGCGTCTGTCCAACCAACTGTATTAGTTTTGATTTTGTCTAAAATTTCGGGTAACGATAATGTACCATTTTTAAACTCATCAACCGATATCCCTAACTTTTCAAATCCAGCTATATTTTGTTCGGATGGTTTCAGTAATCGCGTTAGCGCACCGCGTAAAGCGGTACCGGCCTTTTCGCCACCAAGTCCAGCATCACTAAGCAACCCAACTGCTGCCGCAGTTTCTTCGACTTCCATTCCTAAACTGTTCGCCACCGGTCCTACATAACCCATAGCTAGGCCTAAATCAGAAAAACCAGCTGATGTTGCATTAGCAACATATGTTAGCGAGTCGGTCACTCGCGCAGTATTCTGTAAAGTCTCGTTGTAGGTCTTGCCTTTCAATCCAAACTGGCTAATAACTTCTGTAGTAACATTCATTACGTCATTAAATTTTTCACCAGAGGCCTTTGTTGCATCCAAAATTGAAGGCATGACACCCATCGTTTGATTAGCATCATACCCTTTACGCACAATTTCTGCTAACCCGTTATTGATTTCTGTGGTGGATACACCATACTGCTTTGCCCATTTTTTTGAGCTATCCGACATTTGATCCAACTGTTCCCGGTATTCTTTGGTGATCGCGCCACCGTTAGTCAGCAGGGGACCTATTTCACCAATTTGCGTTTGAAAGTCTGCAGCTTTATTAGTGGCTAAAGTAAATCCTGCGGCAAGCGGGACGGTTAGCGCTTTGGTCATCGTTGACCCTACTTTTTGCACATCATCGCCAAATTTTGTGATTTTCTTACCAGAAGTAATCCATTGGTCACCTTTTTGGTTTAGCCACCCGGTTAAACCTTCCGTTTCCACGCGCATTCTCGCCATTTGAGCGGTAGTCGTCTTTAATTGCGCTTCATAGCTAGCTAATTTTGCTTGCGCTTCGTTGTATTTTTGGGCCGCCTTTGCTGTTTTAGATGTGGCGTTTCCTTGCTCGTCGTGCGTCTTTTTATAGGCTTCCCCTAGGTATTTCAGCTCGTTTTTTTGGGCTTGGATAACCTTAGTTAGACCTTCTTGTTTAGCTGCTAATGTAGTTAGCTTATTCCCTCCAGCATCTGCCACTTTAAAACCCGCTTGCATTTCCTTAACGGCTGTTTTTGTAGCTCTTGTAGCACCAGTCAAGGAGTCAGAAAAGGCGGAAGAATCCAGGCCCAATTTGATAACCATGTTACCTAGTGGTCTGCCGTTTTGTACCATATTTATTCCTCCTTTCCTAAATTTGTCTGATAAAGTCTGCTAACGGGACTGCTTTTTCTTTCGGTTTTTCCTGCTTTTTAAATAGGATTTTGTGCAGATACTCAATATCGGTATCTAGTACATCGTTGATTGTCCAACCAGGAAATGCTGATATAGCTTGTTTCACAAGATTCAACTGCAATTCGTGCAAGGATTCCCAATCTATGCTTTTGGGTCGTCTTCTTGGGCCTCGCTGATTTCTGGCTTTTCGTAACCCAAAACGCGGTAAAGCACAATGTCCATGATTACATCTTTGTTTTCAGAATCGATGCCATCGATAATCATGTCTCCTGTTAAGTCTTGACCTTCAAATAGCCCGGCAACAAAGTCTGCGCGATATTTAGCTAAATCAATAGCCGACGGTTCGATAGTTTTGTTTCCTTGTTTCTTCCACATCTTTGCTTCGCCTTCAGAATAGTCCAAAGCTTTTCGGTACGGTACAAAATCCTGTGTGTAAGTGCGTTTTTTTCCGTCTACCATTAAATCCAATCTAATTTCAGTCATTTTTGTTCCTCCTCAAAATAAAAAGAGACCAGGGTTATTCCCCAGTCTCCGGTTCTGTCAGCGTTAATTTGGTTGTAGCAGTGAAATCGCCATTCGTAGTTTTAACAGTAATGGTATATTCTCCAGCTGGTACAGTAGCTTCCCAAGTGACTTTACCGCTTGAATCACTTGCCAATCCGCTTGTGGTTGGAGCGATAGCATATGTCACTTTTTTATCAGTCGCATTAGCTGGAGCAACTTCTGCTACCAACGTTGTGGTTCCCGCAGTCCCCGCAACTGCGCTATACGTTTCTGGTGTTAATGTGACACCAGTTACGGGGATTGTTACTTCCCCGCTGTCGGGAAAACTTGGTCAGTAAGAGCTTTAATAATCTCGGCTTCGCTACCGATATATTTACCCATCGTTTGACCGTTGGAGTCACCGTCTTTATCATCGGACATAGCCGCAAATACATAAGATTCAGCTTCCGGTTCAAACGCATCGCCGTTTAGTGTATTTAAGTTGATGGATTCACGAGAAAACTTGCCTTTAAAGAAACCAAGCATTGCTGTAGTTCCGTCCAAATCCTTTGATTCAAGCATGATAGCGGTGGTAGGCGGTTCGGTATTTTCGCCAACATAGCTAATGCTATTTTTCACTTCATAACCCAAAATTGCGTCGTTACATTCTTCTTCTAAGTCCAATAGACCGAGATTAACTGTTACATCGCCGGTACCTTTTTGAGAGATGTAATAGGCGATATCAGAGCCGTATACCTTCGTGGCTTCTTTATTTAAACCAGTAATTTCAGCGGTAGACGTAGCCCCTTTATTCGCTTTCCCTTCTACTACCCATTTTTTGTCGCCATTTACTTTACCGTCTGCATCCAAAACTGCAATTGTTAGACGTTTAAAACCTACTAAAGTCATTTGTTTACCTTCTTTCTTTTATTTTCACGACGTTGTATTGCCGTGTAATCACCTGTACATTTTCGTATTGGTCATGTGGACGATCGTCTGCATAAGCTAACGTGTAGCCTTCTGCTTCCAGACCTCTGTCCAATACATCGTTAAATTCTTCGATATCCGTTTCTTCGATATCTAAAAAAGCCATGACTTGAACCCGATACGATCTAGCGCCGTATTGGTCAGAGCCATAGCTTTCGTTTATTTCGTTCACGCCTTCGACTTTAATAATCGGTAGGGTTTCTAACTTTTGATAATTTTCCGGAATCCTATAGGTAAAAATTTTCGCATTAGGAAATAGTTCCGGCAGTATCGTTACCTTTAAATCAACAGCAGGAGTCATAGGCCTAACCCTCGTTTCAATTCGGACATATAGTCTTGCATGACACTTTCTAACTCGGTTTCAGCTGTTTTCTCAACAAAGTGTTGTCCTGCTTGGTATTCGGTACCCATATTCGGAAAATGCGCACGGAAGTAAGCTTCCGAACCATAACCGACCAATACCTCACCATTTTCATCAACCGCGCCAACCGTCGTGGCAATTTCCAAGCCGTGAGAATCAGCTGGTGTATTTGCTTCAAGCTTTTCGCCAAGATTCTGACCAGCAGTCTTACCGGCTTTTCGTCTGACAGGTCCTTCAACATCAGCGATGCACTTTGCAATGTTTTTTTCTAGGTCTCCCCAATCTACGGTGACTTCCATTTACGCCACCGCCTTAATAAAGAGGACTAGAAAACCACTTGATTCAATGTCCGGATTCATTTTGACGATGCTATATTTAATGCCGTTAATCCGTACTAGCCAATCAAGCTGCGGTTGTTTCTTTTGGTGTTGTCGCAAAATAATCGTTTGCGTATCTTCTAAAACCCCACCGTTTTCTTCCACAATTTGATTGATTAACTTTTGCTTATAAGCAAACCAGCTTTTGAATTCAGGAACATACTCAAACTTATCTGTTCCATTAGGACCGGTGCCGACTTTTTTCTTCACCAGAAATTCAAGACGTTTATTTAGCTTCCCTGTTCTGCTAATTGCCATCTACTGGCACCTCCTCAAATAAGAGGTAACTTGCTTTTAATTGCAGAATTAAACTGGTAAAGCCTAGGTCATATTCGCGTAAGGTTCCGTTAGCCGTGGAAGATTCCACAGTGGCAGAACGCACTTTGTAGTAATGGTCAGCCAATTGCAGGATTGCCAGGTTAATCAGCTCAATCGTTTCGTTTTCTTGCATATAAAAAGAGGGCTTATCAGTACCGATAGCCCCCTTGACATATGCAATTGCGGCAATAACAGACCGCTTCACTTCCTGGTCGTCATCGTCCGTGTCAATCTTTAGTGCGTTTTTGATTTCATCTAAATCAGTTTTTGGATCAAGAATCATAAGCAACCTCCTATTCGGCGGTGACTGTTACTACACAATCGGCAGTAAATGCTCCGTCTTCTGTAGTTACCGTGATAGTCGCTTCACCAGCCGCTACAGCAGTAATTTTTCCAAGTTTAGGAGTTACGGTAGCGATTGCGCTATCAGAAGACGTGTAGCTAATGTTTTTGTTTGTTGCATTTTCTGGTGCAATGGTTGCAGTCAATGTTTCAGATGCCCCGACTGCCAGAGAAGTCGTTGTTTTAGACAATGAAACCCCTGTCACCTCAATAGGAGAAGGGGCTACGCTTTTTTTGCCAATCGGAAAGCAGACGCAAGTTTAATTTGATGGTCAAACCAAGCCGTTACAACAAACAAATTAATGCCGGTTTTAACGTCTTTGTCTTGTTCGTACAATGCGTTGATATCGTAGTTGAAGTGAGAGTAAGAGAAATCACCAACAACTGGAGTCACCGCAGCGTCACAGAATACGACTGGTTTGCCCAAAATTTGTTCTGGTTGAGCAGTATAGAGAGTTGCATTGCCGTTTGCTAATGTTTCGATGATTTCCAAGTAATCAGCATAACGCATCATAATTGTTGCGCGTTCGCGGTAATCTTCGTGTAAATCAGCGATTGCACCTTTGATTGCTTTATACAAATCAGCGCCAGAAATTTCTTTGATGTTAACAACAGTCTTGTCATAAAAACTCATGTGTTCTTCGCCGGCTTTTGGCGTTTCAGCAAAAGCTACTTTACGTTCTTTCGCAGCTACACCAGACTGCAAGTTAGCTTCGACGGTAGATACTAAGTTTGTATTTGTCCCAAGCAAAATGGTTTCAGAAATACCCGTAAACACTTTAAATTTGTTGCGTCCAAAAGAAACCGTATCGCCTTTAGCTTTCAACTCTTTAGCGGTTTCCATGTCCGCGATAAAGTCGTCGTCATCCAAAGTAAACGTAACTTTTGGAATTTCCAAGTTCGGAATGCTAGTGACAGTAGACAAGCCACGTAATTGGTTTTTAACAGTCGGTTCAGAAATCACATCATTAGCTACTGTTTTCGGCAAGAATTTGCCACCACCAGAAGTGGAATCATCTCCCAAAGCTTGATAAACATCGGTAGATACAGCTTCTTTCGCCATAGTCTTACGAATCAATTCCGCTTTAGCATCAATCACTTTTTGTTTTGGATCGTTGCTATTGCTAAATTGTCCTTTTTCCAAAGACGCACGTTGCTCTGCTTCCATTTGATCTAGTTGCGTTTTGATAATGTCAAAGCGCTGTTGCAAATCACCTTTTGTTTGGTTCAATTGGTTTAAATCGTCCATTGCCGTTTTAGGGTCAGCAGCTTTTTGAGTAATCTCATTGTTTGTCTTTTGGATTTGATTTCCAATAGTGGCCAAATCCTGTTTTAATTCAAAAATTGTTTTCATATTCTAAAGTCCTCCAATAATGGCGCCTATCAGCGCAGAATTTTGTCTTGCTTCTTCAATCATTTTTTGCCGTTTCTCTTCGACTAGCGGTTTTTCATCAAGGTTCATTAAACTTTTTGGAACGTGCTGATAACTTTCAAATAGCGATTTACTTACTGATGCAGCCATCCGATTACTTACGACAACTTCATCACATAAGCCGAATGACAAGGCTTCATCCGCAGACATCCAAGTTTCTTCATCCATGATTTCCTTAATTTTTTCTTCCGTCAGCTTATCTCCGCCTTTCGAGAGGTAGGTAATCACAGACGATTCAGCAATTTTGTCTAGATCATCAGCAGTTTTTCGTAACTCTTTTGCGTTTCCAATCGCATACTGCCAAGGGTTATGGATCATCAACATACTGTTTTCAGGCATAATCACTTTGTCTGCGCTTGCGACAATCACACTTGCAATAGACGCAGCTAACGCATCTACATAAGCAATTACCTTAGCTTTGTGTTGTTTCAACATGTTCCCAATAGCGATTCCTTCAAAAACAGAACCGCCCGGCGAATTTACGTGTAGATTGATAGTTTCAACATCTCCCAAAGCCTTCAAATCTTTTTGAAAACTTGCAGCAGTTGTGTCCTCGTCGTCCCATTTAAAAGAGACGATTTCTCCATAAATAGAAATCTCCGCTTCTTTAGAATTGGCGGATTGTTTTACTTCCCAAAACTTCTTCACTTTCCCACCCCCCTTCGTTGCATTAAAAAAGACCTAATCCTCTTTTTCTGATTGGTCTTTGTTTGTTGATGCAGTTGCCTTTCTTAGTAATGGATCCATTTCTAGTGGATACATATCGCCTGAAATCCACAATTCGGAAGCCATGCCGCCTTTTGGTGGTAATTCTTCATACATCCGAACCTCATCTCTAGTCATCCATCCGTCACGAACGGCTCCATGATAAAATTGTTGTCGTGCTGTGGAATCTCCACGGAGAAGAGCCATCATATTAAACTTGAAGTAATAACCTTCCACACGTTCTTTCGACGTGAGGATTTTTTTCGCAAACTCTCGCTCATACTGCTTTAAGATTGGTGTTAAAGTCATGTTCACAAACATTTGCATGAGCTGTTCGTTAGAAGAAAAGCTTCCAGAAGTCGAGTTCAGAAAAGTGTTCGGTATGTTATAGACATTCGCTATTCTGTCTCTTGTGATTTCTTCGCTGATTTTCATGTCAGCCGCAACGAAATTTCGTTTCATTTCTTCGATTTCTACACCTGGTTCTTGGAATAAAATCCCGCCATTTTCTTCGTAAAATTGTTTAAAATTATCCACTACAGCTTTCCGTTTCTCATCATTCAAGCTGGCATCATATTTCAAAATGAATGAATCACGAATTGACTGCATTTCCTTCAAAGAAAATGTGCGAACTGCCTTATCGAACTCATTCGAGTTTTTCAAAACAGCTAACGGGCTAATACCCTTCCAGTTCCCATTTCCGGCGATATGTCGGACATGAATCATATCAGCATTGTGGAAGTAATAGCTCCTCCCATCATTTACGACTTGGTACCAAAGTTCCTTCGACCTTTCCTCTATAACTGGCTCAACGTTCCCCGGAATCAATGGTACAAGTTTTTCAAATTGACCTCTAACATCTCGGAAAATTACCGCATAACCATTTCCATTAGTGTTTTTGCTAACTTCTAGGACGTTGAAAATTTGGTCTAATGTTTGATTTGCGTTCGGATGATAAAGGAGTCGGTCCGTTTGCTCATCAATCACTTGGTCATAATTCAGATATTTCTTAAATGGCAAGCTAGCAAGTGTATTTGACAACCTAGAAACTACTGAAAAAATATTCTCGTTTGTTTCTAACGTTCCATTTTCAATCCCGAAAAACGTTTTCCCTATCCATCTTGAAAAATCGCTAGAAGTTGCTTTTTGAAGGACAGCATTTTTGACAAATTTAGGTGTCAGCTTGTAAATCACTTTTTGCGCTACATTCACTTACTCACCTCCCTTCATCTCATCATGTTTCGAACTGAAATAAATCCAATTTCGCCAGTTTGATTTTTAGGATTTACCAACATATCCAATACTTCGGCATGACTATTTAACGTTGCTGCAAAACCATCAATTTTCCGATTCTTGGATTGTTTAGACGGCATCCAGTTGGAATTGCGGTCCATAACTAATTTGACGTTTGATAGATACCACCGGTAAAGCTTAGAGTTGTTAAAAATCACTTTCCCATCTAGTAGCATTTCTTTAAAGTTCTGCATTGGTCCACCAAGCGATAAGAAACCTTGCCGGATTTCGTTGGTTTCAAAACCGGCATTTTCCAATTCTTTGTTCAATCGCAAGGCCTTGGCTTTGTCGTAGTTGATTTTTACGATGTCGTAAATTTTCGAATTCTCTACAAACCAATCAAGCACATACTCATAATTTACATAGTCGCCAGGGATAATCGTTAAATCTCCTGCTTTCTCCCACACGTCTATCCGTTCTTGGTTGTTATCTCGGTCGTATCTAGCTTGCGGGATCCATGTGTGGTGCAGGATAAACACCTCACCGTTATCAAGGGGAAATTCTAAAACAGCTGCGGTAAAGTCCTCTGTTTCCGATAAGTCAAAACCGCCAACGCATTTCTTGCCTACTAACGTTTCCGCGTCAATGACTTTGTTGTTTTTCTTAATTGTCGGCATATCGACGAATGATAGTTCGTCAATATCGGAAAACAGGTTAAATTGCTTGGTAATCCAGTCAGCTTTTTCCTGTGGGCTTTTACGCTCGGTTTTCCAGTCAGAAACTAAATCAACGAATGACATTAATCCGATATTAGGATTAGCTTTAATCCACATTCTCGGATTATCTGCCTCACTAACATCATCAATTTTCGCGATATAATAAAAAACTCGCTCGTCTAAACCATCATCTAAATGGTCTAAACAATCGAGTGCGCTCTCATAATATTGCATTAATGGCCCGTCCAAGACGTAACCAGCAGTAGTGATGTAATTAATCAACGGTTGTTTTCGTGTCCCGCGTGATTTCTTGATAACGTTAATCAGTTTAAAGTCAACAAACTCGTGTATTTCATCAAAAATAGCAAAGTGAGTATTTAGCCCATCGAGTTTCTTACTATCAGATGCCCGGGCTTCCATTTTTGAAAAGGTAGCTTCATCTTTAATAACGGATCGCTGCGGTTTATATTTTTTATCCAATCTTGGTGACTGTTTAACCATTTCTTTAGTCTTATCAAACAAGATAGACGCTTGGTCTTTAGCGTTCGCCAGCACATAGACGTTGGCTCCTTGTTCTCCATCGTAGCCTAGCATATAGGCAGATAGCCCACCGATTAAGCTCGTTTTCCCATTTTTTCGGCCTACAAACGTCAAAGCTTCACGAAATCGACGAATACCAGAATCTTTATGGACCCAGCCAAACATCGAACCAATCACAAAGTGTTGCCACGGTTGCAAGATAAAACGGTCAAAATCACCCTCGGTAGGCTTGCAATTGTCTTCAATAAATCGTATTGGACGGTGACCTTTTTCCTCGTCAAAGACCCACGGGAATTCCTCTGTTCCTTGACGTTTTAAATCCATCAAATGACGTTTAGCAGCTTGTATGTTCTCTTTGCTTGCAGGAATGCTCCCATCAACTAAACGCTCTGCATACCACGTTGTAAGTAATTCTGGATAGGGCTCTAGCAAGATTTCACCCCACGAGGCTTGCTCCTGTTTATAGTTCTCCCACCATTTCTGTAATTCGGAATAGGACAGCTCTATTAAGTCCATTCGTCATCACCGCCGTCATCAGCCATTTTGATTGCTAACTTGGCTCTAGCTGCCGGAGATAATCCTAAATCACTGCCAAAAGAACGGAGATTCCGTGATGCCGTGTCCATCTGTCGAGAGAGAGGGTTTCCTATCAATTCGTTTGGATCGTTAAAGGCCTTTCCTTCCGCTTCCGCTTCTTCTTTGGCAATCGCATAATTCAGCTTGTATTCTCGTTGCAGTTTCCGAAGCTGTTTTTCTAGAGCAACATATTGAGAGTACCAGTCAGCATACAAGGCCATAGCATGTACATCTGGATTGCTAATCAATTCCACAGTTAGCAGTTCTTCGGCTATAAATTCAAATGTCGCTTTTCCTAACGGGTCAAGCCATGTCGGCGGTTTGATTTTATCGGTCGCCATTTTCATTTTTTCTTCGGCAGCTGCTCTCTTGCGAAGTTCTTCTGTGTTTTTCTTATTCGGGTTTCCGTTTAACAGTTGTAGCTTTGCGCTTTTTGCTGGTTGTGGCATATCACATACCTCCTTTCTTTTGGTAAGTACCAAAAAACTTAAAAAGCGGTAATAGTATACAGGTGGG
>JBHIVS010000018.1:0-17362 GCA_041987885.1 Pseudobdellovibrionaceae bacterium
ACTATAAACGTAATTCACCCTTCGCAAATGCAGCCATTGTCATTTCCGTAGACCATGAAAAGAACTTTGGCCAAGATGTTTTCGGCGGCATGAAGTTACGCCGAAAACTTGAAACTGCCATGTTAGAGGCCGTTCAAAAAGCAGGTGGAACGAAAGAACTTCCTACGCAGAATTTAATGGATTTCCTATACGGAGAGACTAAATCAGGGCCTCGTCCTTTGCAGCCGACATCATCACCTTCTGGAGCTATCTCCGTAAGACTTGATCAACTACTTCCTAAAGACATGGTGGCTCGTCTGCGTGAGGGTTTTGAAAAGTTCCAAAAAAATATGAAGGGCTTTATTTCTGATGACGCCCAAGTTTATGGAATTGAATCCCGAACAAGTTGTCCTCTGCGTGTGACTCGTGATTCAGAAACACTGCAAAGCATTTCTCACAAAGGACTTTATCCAGCCGGTGAAGGTGCTGGATATGCAGGGGGAATTACCTCTGCGGCCTGTGATGGAATTCGTATCGCTGAAAAAATTATTGAACAGTTACAATAAATATTTAATGATTTAGACTTGAGGTATTTATGGATTTAATTTGGACAATTATCGTTGGTTTTTTTGTAGGATTATTCGCTAGATTTTTTATGCCAGGAAGAGACGTCAGTGGATTTATCATGACTTCTATTTTAGGTATCGTAGGTGCCGTTGTAGGAACTTATGTAGGATCTTTATTGGGCCTTTATCAGTTCGGCGAAAGCGCTGGATTTATTGGTTCCGTATTAGGAGCAATGATCGTTTTATTTATTTTCAAAATGATCCGTGGTGATAAATAGTCAAATGACATAAGTTGCACTCTTTAATAAGGGATCAACTCTCTTAAATTTGAATACACAGTTAAATACGAAGAGGGATATTGTACTTAGGCAATATCCCTCTTTTTTTATCCTCTTTCTAATAAATTCTTTTATTCTTTGAATACGGAGGTTTTATGGGAATTCTATGGACGATAATTATAGGCTTCGTAGTTGGTGTTGTTGCAAAATTTTTGATGCCTGGTCGTGATGGCGGTGGAATTGTAATGACAACAATTTTAGGAATCATCGGCGCGGTTGTTGGAACTTATCTAGGTTCTGCAGTTGGACTCTATAAAGTCGGCGAAGGTGCTGGTTTTATTGCCTCAGTCCTAGGCGCTATGCTGGTATTATTTTTATTTAGAATGGTTAAAAGTCGGGCATAAGAATAGACTAATCTCTAAAGGACGTGATTAAGATCAGTTCTTTTGAAGAAATAACATCACATGCTGATGTTACGAGAAAGAGCACGAATCTATCGATCCTTTAAATAGTCCTATTATCTTTTTGCCATAAAGGCCCCTTAAAGGGGCCTTTATTTTTTTAAGATCAGATACCAACAACTTAATTATTGAATTCAATATTCAATTTAGAAAATTTAAAACAACTCTAAGAAATTTTAAAAATCAATTGAACTTGGATAACCTAATATCGCCCCAAGACCTAATTGCCCATCAGCATTATTACCCCAACATTTAAGCTTATTGTTTTCAGTAATCGCACATGTTGCATAAGATCTTGCGTTTACTAAAATATAACTTTCTGATCCATCAGTAACGGAAGGGGTGCTTCTTGATGATTGAGAACCGTCACCCAACTGGTGGGATGAATTTGCACCCCAACATTTTAAGACTTTCGTATCAGTCACCCCACAACTGTGCGTAGAACCTACTGATATAGAGTTATACTTAACACCTGAGTCAATAGGAATTGGAGTTGTTCGATTCGTCCAAGTCCCATCACCAATTTGTGAAGAGTAATTTCCTCCCCAACATTTTAAATCGTTAGCAGCGGTAATTCCACAAGCATGAGATTCATAGATCGATATTTCTTTATAACTCACACCAGAGTCAATAATCACAGGAGACAATTTATTAACTGTCGTCCCATCACCAACTTGTCCATAAGAATTATAACCCCAACACTTTAAAACACCTGAAGAAGTAATTGCACATGTACTATCTCCGCCTACTTGTACAACTTTATAAGATGTTCCTGCATCAACCACCACTGGAGATAATTTGTTTGCCGTCGTGTTATCACCTAGTTGGCCATAGGAATTAGAACCCCAACACTTTAAAACACCTGCAGAGGTTACTCCGCATGTATGTGCGTATCCAGCAGAAACCGAAGCATACGAAACTCCAAAATCAATAATCACTGGCAAAGAGTTAGAAGTCATACCATGACCAATCCTGCCATCTGTGCCAGTTCCCCAACATTTTAAAACGCCAGTTTCTGTAATACCACAACCATGACGAAATCCGTTTGCAATCGCGACATATCTACCTTGAACTTCGAAAGGATAGTTTTTCGTAACGGAGCTACCATCTCCAGTTTCTCCGCTAGTATTTACGCCCCAGCATTTAAGTTGATTAGAGCTCAAAAGACCGCAGGTCGTTTTTCCATTAAGGCTTATTTTTGCGTAAGTATTATTTGAATCTATAAATTTAGGAATATCTACCAATGAACTAACTATACCATTTCCAAAACCATTTCCCCAGCACTTAGTAACTCCACCCGTCGTCAATCCACAATTATAAGAACCACGACTAGATAACTGAGAGTATTGCACTCCAGAGTCAACAATCTCTGGCAGATAAACTGTGCTACCAGAAGTTCCATTACCTATTTGAGCATAGGAGTTTCCACCCCAACATTTTAGAACACCGGCACTAGTGACAGCACAGCTATGCTGAGACCCGGAAGAAACCTTCGAATAAGTAACACCGCTATCTACAACCGATGGAGAGTAAATCATAGCACCGAAGCCATTATTTCCCATCTGTTTATCTTGATTTTCTCCCCAACATTTTAAAACCCCTGCCATCGTAATCGCACAGTTATGGTTGGCTCCAGCCCTTACCTCACTATATTTTACGCCGGCATCTATTTCATAAGGAACATTGGATTGGGATAAGTTCATCCCATCACCTAACTGTGCTCGGTAATTTCGTCCCCAACACTTCAAAGTTCCATCCGTCAACAGTCCACAGCTATGTTCAGACCCGACCGACACTTTTGAGTAACTAGAGGCATTGTCGACCTCGACAGGACTATATTTTTGAACTGTTGTATTATCACCTAGTTGTCCAAAAGAATTACCACCCCAGCATTTTAAAATATTATCGATCGTGATACCACATGAATGATAAGAGACCGCAGAGCTCACCCAAATATATTGGGTCCCGGAATCTACCACGACCGGAGTGTATTTTGTGATATTTGTACCGTCTCCCAATTTTCCGGAAGTTCCATCACCCCAGCACTTTAAAACATAAGTGTCAGTAATCGCACAGGTCATTCCTGAACCTGAACTCACAAAAATATATTTCACTCCAGCATCAACAATCGTTGGTTTTTCTAAAAATGTAGCACCTGAAATACCCAACTGTCCCTTAGCATTACTTCCTGCACACAGTAAATCCCCCAACCCATTGATTCCACAAAAATGATCTCCACCTGTAGAGACTTGAGTAAACTTCTTCGATAAATCAGAGGCATCTTGAATCAAAGTTCTTTGGATTTGGTTTATACCAATTGAACCAACAAAATCTCCGACATAAACCTTTGTCAACGCCGGCTGAATCACTCTTGAACCAACAACTGTTGAATCATTGTAAGTATAATTTATAGAACCGAGAGTCTGACCGGCAGGAATTATGATTGTACCATTCTCAAGATTATAATCCGTCGGATTCACGGCCGTTGTATAGCTAGTCAGTTCGTAATCCACAGACACATCGACAGCTGCCGCTGCATTTAACTGAACCGTAAATGATCGATTGGTGTTAGATACATCTTTAGAAAGCACTGAGTTTAACAAAGAGAATGAGGCGCTTAAAGCTTTATTTAATCGAACTTCTTTTGACGAAGAAATTGCCGGAGCCAACAACCCCGCTTCACTACTTGCAGTCCCTGCATCCAAGGAAATAGAAATATTCCCATACCCAGCACAACCAGTCAGATGCACTTCTCGAGAAGAGACTCCAGACCCAATAATACTCACCAAACAACCCACGCTCACACCATGTATATTCACATCACTGGCCGAAAGCGTAACATTACTTGCACCTGTATATGATACCGCCCAAGCAAATGTGGTGCTTGAGTTCCCACTCGTCGGACTTGGATTTCCAATCGTCAAAGAGGGGGGCTCGTTACTTACGGTGGCATATCCAGAGACTTTTGCCTCCGCAGGATTCCCATCCAAATCATGGGCGCTTCCCGAGGCAATACTAAATCCAACAGTCCCATTACCAGTACATCCACTCATTGTGATTGTTCTTTGACTGGTGCCGGATCCAGAGATCACAGCTGAACATCCCGCATTGTCTGTGCCTAACAAAGTAACGGCATTTAAATCGACCGTCCATGCGCCCGTATAATTCACAGTCCAGACAAATTCAGTAGCAAAAGAGCCCAGACTCGGAGTGGGTCCAGCAATAGAAACACCTAATGCATCCGTAGGAGCCGTATTGTAAACAATTTCTAGCTCATTCGACGCAAAGCTTGGATTGCCCGCAGCATCCAATGCAGCCGCAATAGGAAGCTCAATATAAATAGTCGCGGACATTACAGGAAGTATATTAATTTGATACACGGACCCACTTCCCGTTAGGGAAGTAATAGTTGCCCCACCACCTGAAATTGAAAAATCATTAATTTCTAGTCCTGTTACTGACTCAGAAAAAGTCACCGTCACTGGAATAGAGGTTAAAGGCGTTGGACTGACAACCGCTGTTGTTAGCTGAACGGTCGGAGAAGTCGCATCGATAGATACAGACACCGAACTTGAATTTGTTTTTTTTGAATCTGAAGAACCTGCAATCGAAATATTTTGCTCAGGAAAACTAATCTGCACAATGCCTTCACCCGAAGGCGTAATTGAAATCGAATAGTTCTTACCAGAGCCTACCAAACTTCCAGGCACTAATGTACCACCGGTTACTTGAATATATGACTCTGTCAAATCAACAACATCAGAACTAAAAATTAAATCCACGGAAAAACTCGAAAGAGAATTTAAAGAACTATCCGCGGTTAAGACTTGAACTGTAATAGGAGCCGTATCTTGAAAAGAGAGACTGCTTAAATTTGCATCTAATGAACACCCGATTAAAGCATACGTCCCCAGAAGGCAAACCAAACATTTTTTTATAAACTTCGCCATAGACCACCCGTAAATATATACGTTCCGTTTTACGCTCTAAAAAACAAAGACCTGCATTGGCGTACTTCAACATATCTAGAGGATTTATCGGGTGTTTCTGAATTAATCTTGAGGTTTTTTGAACGAGTTCGAACGCATACGAATTGCCCGGAAAAAAATGTTACCGGAGACGACTCAAAACGAGAATCAAATAACTGGACTCAGTCTCATTGCCCGTTAAATGAAGTTACCGAAGATGCTAGTCTTAAGTCCTTGATATCACAGGGAGGTGATGAAGTGACTGGGGTGGCAAAGTATGAATATGTTCAGGTTATGAGTAGGCGTTACCATAATTCTGATCGCAAAACGAAGCGTCTTATTTTGAGTGAGTTAGAAATAAATTTAAAAATCCACCGAAAAAGTGCTATCAGACTTTTATCAACAGTCAAAAATAAAAAACCCAAAGAAAACCGTGGTCGCCGTAGAATTTATAACGATTTTGTGATCCAACATTTAAAGAAGTTATGGCTAGAGATGGGACAAATCTGCTCTCGTCGTATGAAGAAGGCTTTGCCTCGTTGGATTAAACACTACAACTGCCCTGAGAGTACAAAAATATTATTATTACAAATGGGTAAATCATCAATCGATAATTATCTAAAGCCGTATCGTCCACATTATAGGCGGCATTGGAATAGCGGAACTCAAGCTGGTCAATTTATCAAGATGATGATCCCACTTAAGCCTCTTGATTATAACGTAGAAGGTATTGGTCATGTTGAAGCAGATACGGTCCATCACTGTGGCGGTAGTTTAACGGGTGCCTATGCACTGACATTGACGGTAACTGATGTTGTAACGAGTTGGACCGAGTGTCGTGCTATGTGGGGTAAATCAATGTACGGAGTTATTACCTGTATGAAAGACATTGAGGCAGCTCTACCTTTTAAAATCCACACAGTAGCTGTTGATAACGGAAATGAGTTTTTAAACCACCAGTTTATCAGATATTTCCAAGGTGCTGACAGAGCTGACAAAGTGATGATTAAACGTGGAAGACCCTATAGGAAGAATGATCAGTGCTACGTTGAACAAAAAAACTATACTCATGTTAGAGAAATCTTTGGCTGGGATCGTTATGATAAAAAAGAGCTGATTGAACTGATGAATGATATTTATAAAAATGAGTGGTCATTAGTGCAAAATTTATTTTACCCACAGATGAAATTGAAAACAAAACTACGTGTAGGAGCGAAATATAAAAAGACCTACACAGAACCAGAAACTCCGTTTGAAAGGGTGCTGGCCCAAGCTTCTGTTCCACCGGAGACTAAGGCCAGACTAACTGAACTCGAACAGTCAATAAATCCATTCGAACTCAAGAAGAGCATAGAAACTAAACTTAAGTTCATCAACAAAATATTAAATCAATCCGAAGAAAAGAAAGAAGGATCTTCAGCATGAAACAAAAAACTATAGCTAAGTCCTTCGGTAACACTTATTTATCGGGCAATACGCATAATAGTGAGAATACTTCAAATAAAAATACTACTCTTATTTGAAGCACCTTATGGTTCGTTTATTAGACCAAGCTTTGCATATCAATCACGAAACGATACTTCACATCGTTTTTTAACATGCGCTCGTAAGCATCGTTAATCTGATTCATATTTATCATCTCAACGTCTGGCAAAATATTATGTTTTCCACAAAAATCTAGCATCTCTTGGGTTTCTTTGATTCCACCAATAACAGATCCTGCAATTGATCTTCTTTTACCAATCAATAAGCCGCCATGGAATTTATCCAAAGGTTCAATCGCCCCTACGATCACCATGGTGGCGTCTCTTTTTAAAAGACCCAAATAAGGATTAAGATTATGCCCCACTGGGACTGTATTAATAATTAAATCAAACTTTTGTGACCAAGCTTTCAACTGAGCAGGATCTTTAGAAATAATCACATCACTGGCACCCAGTTTTTTAGCGTCTTGCGCTTTTGATTCTGAAGTTGTGATCATCACAACCCTAGCACCCATCGCGGCCGCAAGTTTAACTCCCATATGCCCCAATCCACCTAGACCAATAATGCCTACGGTATCCCCTGCCTTCACCTTCCAATGCATTAACGGAGACCACATCGTAATTCCCGCACACAATAAAGGAGCTACAGCTTTTGTGTCTAAATTTTCTGGAACTCTAAGTACAAATCGTTTATCAACAACAATTTTTTGAGAATAGCCACCATAGGTAATTCCACCGCCATGAAAAGTATCTTTGGAATTATAAGTTCCAATCATTCCTTTTTCACAGTACTGCTCTAAATCTTCGTGGCAAGATCCACACTCTTTACAAGAGTCTACTAAGCAACCAACACCTACAAGATCACCAATTTTAAACTCACTAACATCAGAGCCTATTGCTGTCACACGCCCCACGATTTCATGTCCAGGAACGATAGGATAATTAGTACCACCCCACTCATTACGAGCACTATGAATATCACTATGACAAACACCACAAAACTCAATATCGATAGCAACATCCCTAGGAGTCACATCTCTTCTCTGAATAGCAAAAGGCGCCAAACCACTGGTAGGATTTTGCTGAGCATAAGCCTTAACTGAAATCATAATTTCCTCCGTAAAAAATAAAAAGGGCAAAAAAAAAGCCCCCAATTTTGGAGGCTTTTTAAATCTTACAAGATTATAAGTTTCGACGATACTGTCCACCAACCTCATACAGAGCTTGAGTCATTTGATACAAGCTACAGTGGCGAGCAGCACTCATCAGCGCTCCAAAAATGTTTCCACCATTTAAAACTGTTGTTTGCAAATTGTGAAGTTCTTTATCCGCTTGTGACTTATGCTCACCTTGGAAGCCTTGAACATTTGTCAATTGTGCGTTTTTCTCTTCGTAACTTGCACGTGCCAGTTCAATTTTAGGTGGAACATAGTCTGCAGCCAACGTTTTCGGATTAATAAATGTATTCACCCCGATAATTGGCAAAGACCCATCATGCTTACGATGTTCGTAATACATAGATTCTTCTTGAATTTTTGAACGTTGATATTGAGTTTCCATTGCACCCAACACACCACCACGTTCATTGATTTTTTTAAATTCATTCAAGACGGCTTCTTCAACCAAATCCGTTAATTCATCGATGAAATAGGAACCTTGCATTGGGTTTTCATTCATCGTCATTCCGAATTCTCTGTTGATGATTAACTGAATCGCCATGGCACGACGTACAGATTCCTCTGTCGGCGTCGTAATAGCTTCATCATAAGCATTTGTATGCAAGCTGTTGCAATTGTCATACAAAGCAATCAAAGCCTGTAAAGTCGTTCTGATATCATTGAAATCAATTTCTTGAGCATGCAAAGAACGACCTGAAGTTTGAATATGATATTTCAATTTTTGAGAGCGATCGTTCCCTTTATAAAGATCACGCATAGCCACGGCCCAAATACGACGGGCCACACGACCTAGAACAGAATATTCTGGATCTAGGCCATTACTAAAAAAGAAAGAAAGATTCGGAGCAAAATCGTCTACCTTCAATCCACGCGCTAAATAATACTCTACAAATGTAAAGCCATTCGACAGAGTAAAGGCCAATTGAGAAATCGGATTCGCTCCGGCTTCGGCAATATGATACCCAGAAATACTGACTGAATAGAAATTACGGATTTTGCTTTTTACGAAATATTCTTGAATATCACCCATCATTTTCAAAGCGAAATTGATCGAGAAAATACAAGTGTTTTGCCCTTGGTCTTCTTTTAAAATATCTGCCTGAACCGTTCCACGCACTTGTTGTAAAGTCCACGCGGCCAATTCATTGTATTCAGCCTCTGAAAGTTTGCGGCCTAATTCTTTTTCTTTTTTCTCAACCTGCTGATCAATCGCCGTGTTGAAATAAAAAGCTAGAATCATGGGTGCAGGACCGTTGATCGTCATACTGACTGAAGTATTTGGATTAATAAGATCAAAGCCCGCATAGAGCTTTTTCATATCATTCAAAGTACAAATACTAACGCCTGACTCACCAACTTTACCAAAGATATCAGGACGCTTGTCAGGATCTTGTCCGTATAACGTCACAGAGTCAAAAGCCGTTGATAAACGATGGGCCGTTTCACCTTCTGTTAAATAGTGAAAACGACGGTTGGTTCTCTCTGGAGTTCCTTCACCTGCGAACATACGCTTCGGATCTTCATCGGCACGCTTTAAAGGGAATACCCCTGCTGTGTAAGGAAATTCCCCAGGGATATTTTCTAATTTTAAGTATTTAAATCTATCGCCCCAGTCCTTCATTTTAGGAACGACGACACGACGGATTTTAGTTCCAGACAAAGATTCTCTGACCAAAGACTGACGAAGCTCTTTGTCACGGACCTTAAACACCAATTCATCTTTGGAGTAAGTATCAATCAACTGATCAAAGCCCTTAAGTTGATCAAGTTCCTCTTGAGTAAAATCAGCTGATAATTCGGCTTCGACTTTTTTTACTTTTTCAGGAGAAGCCTCTAATAATTTAGAAACATTATGTAACGATCCAAGTTGCGAAGCTTTATTCGCAAGATCCTCTGTGCGTTTTTTATATTTTACAACCGTCGCTGTAATTTCAGCCAAATAGTTTTGGCGATCCGCAGGAATGATGGAGTGTTCTTCGGCAGATAAAATATTTGCCTTATAACCAGCCTCAATATCCCAATGACCTTTTTGTTTGGTATTTAAAATATCCGCTAAACTAAAAAATAATTTATTAACTCCACCATCATTAAACTGAGAAGCTTGAGTTAAAAATACAGGAACTTGAGTTTCTTGATCAAAGATTTTACGGGAACGTTTGTACTGCTTCGTCACATCACGAAGAGCATCCAACGCTCCACGTCTGTCGGCTTTATTCACAGCTACTAGATCTGCAAAATCAATCATATCGATTTTTTCAAGCTGAGACTGAGCACCAAAGTCTGAAGTCATTACATATAATGATAAATCACTGACTTCTGTGATGGCCATATTGCCTTGGCCAATCCCAGATGTTTCAGCAATGATAAAATCAAAATCCAATTGTTTTACGAATTTTAAAATCTCTGGCAACGAAGATGCGATCTCTCGACCAGATCCACGCGAAGCCACTGAGCGCATATAAACTCTATTACGAGACAACGAATTCATACGAATTCTATCACCTAATAATGAGCCTCCTGTTTTGCGCTTTGAAGGATCTACGCAGACCACTGCAATTTTTTTATCTGGATAAGCATTCAGATATCTCTGAACCAATTCATCAATCAAAGATGATTTACCAGCTCCGCCTGTTCCAGTAATCCCTAAGATCACAGGTTCATTTTTAGCTTTAAATTTTTCTAAATCAAACTGAGCCAGAGAAATATCTTTGTTGCCGTTTTCGATGGCCGTCAAAGCCACGCCAATTTCTACAGAAGGAACTGTATCTCCCTCAAAGACATTGCTTTTATTTTTAGATTCTTTTTGTTTTTCCAAAAGATCGAAATCACAACCGCGAATGACCATTTCGATCATTCCCTCTAAACCTAAACGACGTCCATCATCTGGGTGGAAAATTTGGGCAATTCCACAGGCTTCAAGTTCTTTTTTTTCTTCATAAACGATAACGCCGCCGCCACCGCCATAAATTTGCACATACCCTGCGCCCGCTTCGTCTAACAGCTGACGCATATATTTAAAGTATTCCATATGCCCCCCTTGATAGGAGCTGATACAGACACCTTGGGCGCCTTCTTGTAAGACTGCTTTTACAACGTCGCTGACAGATCTATTGTGACCAAGATGAATAACCTCAGCCCCCATGTCTTGAAGAATTCTGCGCATGATATTGATACTTGCATCATGCCCATCAAAAAGGGCTGCAGCCGTCACAATACGAATCGGATTTTTAGGAGTATATGCCATTAGCAACCTTTAAATTCTGCTTTTCTTTTTTCAATAAAGGCACTAGTGCCTTCTTTAACGTCTTGAGTGGTGAAAAGATCTGCAAATATTCTTGCTTCATTTTTCTGAGCTTCTTCAACATCCATATCCCAAGCTTGGTTAATGGAAGCTTTGGCTGCCCCTACTGCCACAGGTGCTTTTGCTAGAATTTGCTCTACAGTTTTAAAAACTGTCGGCATCAATTCAGCTTGAGGAACAACTTTATTCACAAGACCAGAAGATAACGCCTCTTGGGCTGTGATCATACCACCTGTGAAGGTTAATTCACGGGCACGACGTTGACCAACGGCACGAGCCATTCTCACCGTACCACCAAAACCAGGAATCAATCCAAGACTCACTTCTGGTAAACCAAATTTTGCATTTTCAGAAGCATAGATAAAATCACAACCAAGTGCTAATTCACACCCACCACCCAATGCAAAACCATTCACGGCTGCGATAACTGGGATTTTTAACAAACTCAACTCATGAAAAATACTTTGACCACGTTCTGCAAAAACCAAAGCATCTGCTTCCGTCAATGCATTGATTTCTTTGATATCAGCGCCAGCAACGAATGCTTTTTCACCAGAACCCGTAATAATCAAAACACGTGCGTCTGAATAATCCATTTCACCGATTTGACGAAGGGCTTCGCCCATTTCGTTAAGGACATTTGAGTTCAAAGCATTCAAAGCCTCTGGTCTGTTAATTGTTAAAGTCCAGATACCCGCAGTATTACTCTCTAAATTGATAGTTTTATAATTGAATTGCATATATTTTCCTATTTTGCAGAATAGTCGTAGAATCCACGACCTGATTTACGACCTAACCAACCAGCTTCAACATATTTTACCAATAATGGACAAGGGCGATATTTAGAGTCACCAAGACCCTCATGAAGAACTTCCATGATCGCAAGACAAGTGTCCAAACCAATAAAATCGGCTAGAGTTAAAGGACCCATGGGTTGATTAGTACCAAGCTTCATTGCATTGTCGATGGACTCTGCATTTGCAATACCCTCATGAAGAGTATAAACAGCCTCATTGATCATCGGCATCAAGATACGATTTACGATAAATCCAGGCATATCTTTTACAGACTCAACAAAAACTTTGTCCATTTTTTCAGACAAAGCTTTTACCGTCGCAAAAGTTTCATCCGAAGTTTGTAGACCACGGATACCCTCTACTAGTTTCATCAAAGGAACTGGATTCATAAAGTGCATACCAGCTACTTTATCTGGACGTTTTGTGACACCCGCAATTTTTGTTATAGAAATTGAAGACGTGTTAGAAACCAATAAAGCTCCTGGCTTTACAGTCGCGTCTAGGTCTTTGAAAATTTTAAGTTTCAAATCAACATTTTCAGTCGCAGCTTCGATCACGATATCGCAATCCTGAAGGTCTGCCATATTTTGAGTGGCCTTAAGATTTCCCATCAGCTTAGATTTTTCGTCTTCTGTCATTCCACCTTTTTTAATGATACGATCACAGCTCGCTGTAATCGTCGCAATTCCTTTTTCAAGAGAAGCTGCATTCACATCCATCATAACAACAGGGAATCCAAATTTAGCGGCAACCTGTGCAATTCCGTTCCCCATTTGCCCTGCACCAACAACACCAATTTTTTTGATATTCATACTCAAACCCTCGTTTTAATTAAAAAAAGAACTTATAATAGGTACTTTACTTTAGTCCGGAGGTCAAAACTTCTGGTCTTGAGGGCTTCTGACTCTAAGCCTCAAAATAGACTCATGCGTAAAATCCTGGCTTTGCCGCTCACTGCACTACTTTTAGGCCCATCAGCTCTGGCTGCACTCAATACAGATGCTGAGAAATCGGTCCCTTTCTTTTTAAACAAAGAAAGCCTCTTTGCGTCAGGGCAAGTAAGCAGAAGCATGCTTGACGCATCACTTCTTAAGACAGAGACCTCCTCTCAATTTCAAGTAGAATGGAATGGTAAACGAATCACGCTAAAAAGTGATCAAATCCTTACTGATATTCACACTGCTTTAAATGTAACTACGATTGCAGAGACTCCACTCTATAGCTTAAACAATAAATTCTCTCCGAGTATTGATAAGCTCAAAGAAAAAACAGAATTGCAAATTATTGAAACTGATCCTTTTTGGGCAAAAATTTTTCACCCAAAAACAGGTAAAATTGGTTGGGTACCTCTACATCAATTAAGACCAAAACATGACGACATTGGAGTCTATGTTTCGATTCGCAATTCAAAACTTTTAGCTGAACCTAAAAGCTCCGGTGCATTTGCAGGACAATTACCATTTTTAAGTAGAATTTCTCCGGTTTCTATTAGCGATAAATATATTAAATTGGTTTACAATAATCGCACAGCCTACGCACCTCTTGAAGACTTTATTACCAAAGCAGACTTCGCAACGTGGATCTATCACCCTGAAAAAAATTGGACAATGATTACTCAGCGTCAAAAAAACTTCGTACAAACAAAATCAGGTGAGCAATTATTTCTAGCGGAAGTTATGGGCTACGTAACAAATAACAAAAGAGGCATCGTCATCCGAGCCGGAACATCCCTGTTTGAACCTAGCTTTTTAAATAGAGTCAATATCGTACAGGCTGAATCCAATGTATGGGGACAAAGTCGAATATCGGGACATGGAGATGTGTGGTGGAAAAAAGAAGATCTTTTGGAAACGACTCCATCCCTACAAACACCTCAAAGCATTACTAGTGAAGATCTATTAAAAAGAGAGATATACTCTGTTGCCTTTGAAAGTAAATCCTCTGTAAGAGGTGTGTTGTCTTCTAACGGAGTTTACAGAACTCTGGATGGTCTTCACTGGACTTTGATTCCTTTATTCGAAGGACAAAATTTACCAGTAAGCATTCATCCCAATGGAAGATGGTTTGTTGGTTCCTATGTAAGTTTAGATCAAGGTAAAACTTTTGAACCCTTTATCCGTTGGGACAAAGTAGCTGAAACGATTGAAAGAACCCAAGGTAAAACCGCAAAAAAATTACGACTTACAAAAATAGAATCGCTTCCACGATCTGAGGTCGCGATTCACATCGATACTGGTTCGAAAATATTAAAATTAACTACCAAAACAGACGAACAATTTTGGAAAGCATTTTAATTAAAATGCTTATTCATCGCCGTAAAGACTTCTTCTTGCAATAGAGGTCTTTCGTCCAATGTGTATTTATCCGTTGCCACAGAATCTAAAACCTCAACGGTAATAGTGCGCGACCACACACCTATATTTGGTAAAAAACTCTGCCGCGGCATTACAGCCAAGGCTCCTTTTATAACCACAGGAACAATCGGCGCCTTCGCATTAATAGCAAAAACAAAGGGACCGGATTTAAAAGGTGCCAAAGCCTCTTTTTCTTGGCGAGTTCCCTCGGGCGCTAGGGCAAATCTTTCTCCCGCCGCCAAACGTCCTTCGGCCTCTTTGTAAACTTTAAAAACTTCTTCACGCTTTTTACGGGCGATCGGCAATACTCCTGCTAAACGCATTCCCATTCCAAGAATAGGAACTTTAAATAGCTCAATTTTGGCGCCATAACGAACTCCGCGCAACAAAGCCGACATCGCAAAAATATCAAAATAACTTGTATGATTGAAAACGTACAAAATACCACAAGTCGGTATTTTTTCTTTTCCAACGAGCTTTAACTTAACACCAAAAATCCAACAACATGAGTGCGCCCACTTTTGAATCAAAGTATTGCATTTTAAGTGATCTCCAGTCATTAAGGTAGTAATTGAAATAGTCAGAGCGGTAAATGCTGTCGAGAGCACCACCCAAAAAATACCGATAATCGCGCGAATTAAAGTAAAAAATTTTAAGAACATATTTAGTCTTCTTTATACAAACGTTGTTTTGCCGCCAGGATTTGGCGGTCTTTATAAGCCTGATGCTCAGAAGCGCTATTACGAATTCCTTCGTAGGTCGTTTTTTCCATAATTTGCACTTCATAAGGATAAAAGAAACTTAGCTTATCCTGTGCCCCAGGTATAGATATATGAATCAGTTTTCTAGAAATAAATTTAATAAATTTATAATCACTTCCGGAAAATTTATTTTCTTTTCTAAAAAGATTGGACTGCTCACCCGCTTCCGAAAGCTTTTTATCCAAAATATTTTGAATATCTTGATTCGACATTTCATGCGGATCTTTTTTGAAATCCTCACAAACACTTAAAAATAAATCTAAAGGGTAAACATTGTTAGAGCTTTGATCTGGCATGATATGGGGATAGCTAATGATATTTTCATCTACTAAAAATCTAGCAACACGGAAACAATCAAAAATATTATCCGTAACAAATCTCACGCCGACTTTATCAAAAACCTTCAACGCAACAACATCAGGCTTGGCTAATAGCTTAATGACAGTGCTCGAGCTGGTCTTAAAAGGCTTTTCCTCGAACGCATAAAGTGGAACCTGTAAATCTGTTTTTTTCAGACTCTGCATCAAAATTTCATGCTTTGTTCCGTCATAGAGAATATGACTTTGCAAAGGAACTAAAATTTGAGCCTGAATTTCTTCAGAAAATCGATTAAACAGATCACTTTCATCATGAACATAAACATGCATGCATCTTAGAAGAGCGCAGGCCCACTTTTGTAGATATCTATTTTCAGGGCTTTTATCACTGGCAAAAATCATCAAACGACGAAGGTCTTCGAGAACCTTGGGGTCCTTGATAATTTCGGGGATTTCTGCGTCTACAAAACCAAGCTTATCTGTCATCAAGACATAGGCACGTCGATGAAAATACCAAAGCTTGCGAATATCGATTTCATTTTCGGGATCAAAACCATAACTCTTTAAAAATGCATCTGCACCTTCTAGGTCTTTAATTCCTAAGAAGGCTGTATCTAAAGCAGAACGTCCGCCTACGACGGACTGCATTGCTGAGGGGTCAAAATGGAAGTTATCGTTCATGCCCCCATCTTAGTGCTGATGGAGGGCTATTCAAGACGCAGCGCTTATTGTCCAGACAATGAGCAACTATAGATAGAGAATTGTCCAAGAGTCCCTGAAGACACACTCGAACCGGATACAGCCGTGTAGTTATTGTAAGACACAGTTCCAGAGATGATATTGCCAGAACCATAAGTTCCAGTAAAAGTAATGTCTCCATAAGTATCTTTAAAAGTCGCCGTGAACGTTCTCGCAGATCTATTGATAGAACCTGAGCTTGCTGTCGTGAACTGAATTGAATATGGCTGAATAACTTGTCCGTTATAATATTGATTCACATAAGAATCATAAATTTTCATAGTAAATCCAGAATTCGAAAGATCCAAGTTTCCAGACGAATCATATTTAAATGAAGCATATAAAAAGACACCCATATTCGAATTCAAATTACCATCTACACTTCCGATAGCATTTGGATCCATCGTCGCAGAGACAAATGATTTCACACGACTTTCAAAAGCTGTAGACCCATATGAGTCATAAATCTTTCCTGCGCTTGAAGTCGAACAGTTACCATTGTTAATGCTGGAGCCAGTAACATTTGATCTGCCAGCAACTCGCACTGAGCTAGTATCTTTCTTTGCACATGCCGACATTGTTAATGCCACCACTGCCATAAGGATCAAAGTTTTATTTTTAAAGATAGAGTTGTTCATAACTGCCTCCTACAAACCTATTAGGCAAGGAGTAGGCCAAAGTTTGTGTCTCAGGCAGAAACAATCTTTAAACATTTTTGATTCAAGATAAGACACTTTTTAAGAAATAGACGTTTTTTGAAGTGCCCTGTCGAAAACCTAAACACTCCCTTCATCTTTAAAGTCATTGTAATTACCAAGCCATTCTGTCCGCCTTTAACTCCCAAGGTAAATTGACCGCTTTTGTGCGTCATTTTGATACGATCCAGACTTTAATCGAATCAAGGAGTGACGCAGTGGAGGGGTTCATCATGAGGGCAAAAGATCAACTTAAGCTTGAAGTCATTTGTAAGGTTAGTTCTGGGCACATGAGTCGATTTGACGGACAAAAAATACTTTGTGTTTCGGAGCGCACTCTTCGCCGTTATTTGAAGCAGTACGAAGACAAGGGCATTGCATTTATTCGACATGGGAATTGCTTAAGGTCACCGCCCAACAAAACTCCTGATGAGTTTAAGAAGAAAGTACAACAATTGATTCAGGATAAATATTTTGATTTCAAC